>JBOHSQ010000267.1:0-12480 GCA_050733295.1 Gemmatimonadales bacterium | reverse complement strand
CCTGAGCTCCTCGACCAGGGAGCGGACCGCCCGACCCTCGGCGGTCGGGCTGGCCAGCTCGTCGTCCACCACGAGCGCCCGCATGCTCAGGCGCCTCGCGCTACGCTCGATCATTGCTTGTCTCCGTAAGTCAGTCCGCCAGCGTGTTCCAGCGGAACCAGGTCTTCACGATCTCCGGCGGCTCCCCGAACCACTCGCGGTACGTCGGGCCCAGGTCGCCCCCGGTGTAGACGTGGCTCAGGGTCCGGTCCACGAGGAGGCGGAAGTCCTCGTCCCCGCGGGCCAGGGCCAGAGCCACGGGCTCATGGGTGAAGAGCCGGTCGAGGACCATCAGCTTGCCCTCGGACTCACTCCGCGACGCGGCTTCCGCCAGGATGGCGCGGTCGCCGAAGAAGACGGCGGCCTTGCGATCGAGCACCTGGCGGACCCCGGTGTCGTAGTCGGCGACCGGGACCACCTTCGACGCGAGCCGGAACTCCCGGATCCTCCCGCCCAGCCAGGTCTCGGCGGTGGTGCCCGTAACGACGGCGAAGGCCTGGGCCTGCAGCAACCGGATGGACGACGCTCGCCAGTTGGGCTGGGTGGCCGGCTGGCGCCCGCTGAGGATGTCCTTGAGCCGCCGGGGCGCATCGGTCCGGACCAGCGCGCCAACGCCGCCCGGGAAGATGGGAATGGAGAACGAGACCGCCTCACGGCGGCCCAGCGTCGGCGTGGAGGCGTCGCAGAGCAGGTCCACCCGACCCTGCCGCACGGCGTCGAACCGGTCCTCGGCGGTCACCGGGACCCACTCGACGTTCACCGAGGCGAGGCGGAGGTCGGCCTTCACGGCGTCGGCCACCTTGCCGCAGAGCGCGACGGAGTACCCGGCGGGATTGCCCGAGGCGTCGCGGAAGGAGAACGGCCGGGCGTCGGCGCGATAGCCGAAGCGGAGTGGCCCGCTCTGCTGGGCGCGCTGCAGGGCACCGGTCGGCGCAGGCTGCGGGGCCTGCTGCCGCTGGCCCCGGAGCTCGGACGGGGTCGCGGCGAGGGAGAAGAGGATGAGGGCCACGGCCGCGGCCACGCGCGCGGCCGGCTGCTGTGCCGCGGCGGCGAGTCCCGCGGTGAAGCGGGGTGCCAGGAAGCCCCAGATGATGAAGCCGATCGCCATCACCAGCATACCGCCCATCACGGCGTCCTTGCCGGAGGCGTAGATGGCGAAGGTGCTGTAGAGCATCGCGACCACGGCCACAGCCACGTTGCGCCTGTAGGTGCCCTGGGGCACCTGGTTCTTGCGCATCATCACGATCAGGGCCGAGAGCGCGACGATGTAGGGCACCACGTTGGTGACCACGGCGAGGTTCACGAGGACGCTGAACTGCTCGCTCAGGGACGGCGAGATGGTGGACAGCGCCATCGCCGACTGGACCACGGCCATCACGAGCATCCCGGCGACGGGGGCCCCGAGCCGATTCATCTTCGAGAAGAAGGCGGGGAACATGCGCTGGTCGGCGGCGGACTTGGCGGTGGAGGAGATGGTGAACTGCCAGCCGAGGAGCGAGCCCAGGCAGGCCACCACGGCCAGGGCCATGATGATGCGGCCGACGACCGGGTTGAACATGTGCTCGTAGGCCGTGCCGAAGGGGCCGGTGGACTGGGCCAGCTCGGCATTGGGCACGATGCCCTGGATGACGGTGGTGGACAGGATGTAGATGACCGCGGCGCCGAGGGTCCCGAAGAGGCACGCGAGTGGCACGTTGCGCTTCGGGTTCTCGACGGCGGCCGAGTTCTGGGCGGCGGACTCCATGCCGAGGAAGGCCCAGAGGGTGAGGGCGATGCTCGAGCCCATCCCCTGGCCGATGCTCAGCCCCTGCGGGTTCCAGGCCTCGGCGAAGGTTGCGCGGCTGAACCAGAACCAGCCGAAGAGCGACAACAGGCCGACGGGGATGATCACGCCCCAGACGGTGACGGATCCGATGCGGCCGGTGACGGAGGGGCCCCCGAAGTTGGCCACAGTGGTGAGCCAGAGCAGCCCGATGACGCCGATGCAGGTGGCGATCGGGGCGGAAGAGAGCCAGGGCACGAAGGCGGCGAGGTAGCCCACGGCGGAGATGGCGATCGCCACGTTGCCGATGGCGAGCGACAGGAAGTAGAGGAAGAAGACGTTGAAGTAGCCCGGCTTGCCGTACGCGTCCTCGGCGTAGGCGGCCATGCCCCCCTCGCGCTGGTTGAAGACGCCGGCCTGGGCGAAGCCGTAGGCGATGGCCATCGAGCCCAGCGCGGTGACGATCCAGGACAGCAGCGAGATGGCGCCGACCTGGGCCATGTTGGTCGGCAGCATGATGATCCCCGAGCCCATCATGTTCACCGCGACGATGAACGTGAGCTGCATCAGGCTCATCTTCTTCGCAGATTCCACGGTATCCCCCTGGTTGCGTGCCGACCCGATTGCCCGGGTCACTTCATGCAGTAGATGTAGTAACCGCCGTCCCGCTCCTCGGTGCCCTCGACCTCCTTGGCGAACCCGGGGAAGCGGTGCCCGTACTCCTGGAGCGTACGCAGGTAGGTGAGCCAGGGATCGCGCGCGCCGCCCACGTTCTCGCCGGGCATCACGATGGGGATGCCGGGCGGGTAGGGGATCACCCCGACGGCGACGACGCGGTTGGCCATCTGCGTCACCGCGACCTTCTCGACGTCGCCGGCCATCAGCTTTTGGAAGGCGCGGCGCGGGGTCATCTCCGGCCTGGGCAGGGTGGCATACGCGCGGGCCTGCCAGTACCCCTGGCGGCTTTTCCTCACGTGGGCCCAGATCTGGTCGCCGAGGTCACGCAGGCCCATCCCGGCGTACCGGTCGCCCCCGGCATTCGCGATGTTGGGCAGCACCTCGGCGAGCGGCGCGTTGCGATCGTAGTCGGACTTGAAGTCGAGCAGGGTGTTGAGCAGGGTCCCCCACTTGCCCTTGGTGATCCCGACGGAGAAGAGGAAGAGCACCATGTGGTCGGTAGTGCGCGAGGGCACGATGCCGTGGCGGCCGAGGTAGGCGGTCACGATGTCGGCGGGAATGCCGCGCTCGTCGAGCTGGCCGTCGGTCTTCATCCCGGGGCAGACGATGCCGAACATGATCGGGTCGAGCATGCACCAGCCGGCGGGGATGTCCTCGAAGCCATGCCAGGCCTCGCCCGGGCGGAGGACCCAGCAATCCGGGTCGGTGGCCAGCAGCTCCGGCGGCGCCTTGTGGAAGGGGATGCGCCGGCCGGACTTCGGGTCCCGGACCTCCTCGGCGTTCCACGGGGCGAAGAACCATTCGCGCCGGGCGAGGAACTCCTGACGGGCGCGGGCCATCGCGAGGCGGCAGGCCACGGCCTCGTCGATCACGTCCTGGGTGAGGGCGAGCCCGCCGGGGCCATCCATCATCGCGGCAGCCACGTCGTTCGACGCAATGAGGGCGTAAAGCGGCGAGGTGCTGGCCTGGGAGCAGTAGGCCTCGTTGAAGCGGCCGTGGTCGATGGCGCCGCGACCGTCGCGGATGTGGATGTAGGAGGTCTGGGACAGGGCGGCGAGGAGCTTGTGGGTCGAATGGGTGGCGAAGACGGTGGGGCCGCCCTCGGGGTGGCTCGCCGGATCGCCGCGCATCGCATGGCGGCCGCGGTACATCGGGTTGAAGCGGGCGTACCCGTACCAGGCCTCGTCGAGGTGGACGCGGTCGACGCTCTGCGCCAGCCGGGCCTCCACGCCCGCCGAGTCGTAGCACATCCCGTCGTAGGTACAGTTGGTGACCACGGCGTAGGTCGGCCGCTTCCGGCCGCCTCGCTTGAGGAGCGGATTCTCCGCAATGGCCTTCGCGATGGCCTTCGGCTCGAGGCCCGAGGGCGGGATCGGGCCGATGATGCCGTAGCGGTTGCGGGTGGGGCTCAGGAAGACCGGGACCCCGCCGGAGTTCACCAGCCCCTGCTCGATGGACTTGTGGCAGTTGCGGTCGCAGAGGGCGATGTCGCCGTCGCTCACGCAGGCCGACATGATCGAACGATTCGCCCCCGAGGTCCCGTTGAGCACGGAGTAGGAACGGTGGGCGCCGAACACGCGCGCGGCATAGCGCTCGCTCTCGCCCACGGGGCCGCTGTGGCCGAGGAGGGAGCCGAGGGCGCCGCGCTCGATGCCCATGTCGGTGCGAAAGAGGTTCTCGCCGTAGAAGTCGAAGAACACGCGACCGACGGGCGACTTGAGGAACGCGATGCCACCCTGGTGCCCGGGCGCGGCCCAGGAGTACTCCCGCTCGCGGTCGTAGCGGGCGAGTGCCGCGGCGAAGGGCGGCAGGAGGGCCTGGATGTAGCGCTCGATGGCGGCGACGGCGCGGCCCGCGACGAAGGACGCGGTGTCCTCGAGGATCCAGACGAACTCGTCGGCCATCGTCGCCACCTCGACGGTGACGGTGCCGGCGACGTTCCGGTCGGCCATCAGGAAGATGGGGACGCGGGCGTTGCGGCTCCGGATGCCGCGCAGGAGGCCGGTGGCCTGGGCGTGGCTCCGGCGGTCATTCGACCCGAGGCTCCAGTTGAGGAAGACGGTGTGGATGGCGGCGTCGGAGGTCGCCGTCGCGAGGCCATCCTCGAAGGAGAAGGCCTCGATGACCTCGATCCCGCGTGCGCGCAGCTCATCGGCCAGGGCGCGGACGGCACGGCCGCCGGCGGTAGCCGGCTGGGCGAGCTCGTCGTCCACCATCAGCACCCGCCGGGGCAGCGGGCGGGTGGTGCGTTCGATCATGTATTGCCTCCCCCGGGGGCGGGGATTCAGTCAGTCAGTACGAATAGGCGAGGTAGATCATCCCGTAGGTGAAGGTGGATGTCCGGTCGAAGGCCTGCTCCGCGGCGTCGCCGGGGCTGGCGAAGGCGGCAACGAAGCTAGCGGTGAAGTTGCGGTTGATCTTCCAGTCCGCGTAGGCATCCAGCTCGGTGCCGATGTCATCGGAGGTGACGCCGGGCGCAAACGTGGCGGGCTGGTCGGCGCGGAAGACGTACCCGATGAGACCGGCGCCCAGCGAGCCGCTCGGCGCCACATGCACCCGGGCCTGGTGAGTCACGAGGTTCGAGTTGGCCAGGAAGTACTCGCCGCCGATCTCGCCCTGCCACCAGGTGCCCCAGTCGTAGAACCCGGGGATCAGGGGATCGAAGGCCTCGTTTTCCGGGGTGTCGGGATCGTCGCCCTCGAACATCGCGTAGCGATACGAAAACCTCGGGCTCCAGCCGACGGAGGTGAACTCGTAGCTCGCCTGGGCCGTCCAGGCGGTGGAGCCGAAGGCATCGTTCTCCTCCCGGGCCCATTCCGCCTCGAAGGCGAGGCCAGGCACTGCGTTCACGCCGACAAAGGCGCGCAGGTTGAAGACGTCCATGCCGTCGCGATCGGGCAGGACATCCGGGTCGGCGGAGAACTTGAGGTACGACGCGCCGACGGTGGACTCATCGTTGAGTCCGAATTCATAGTTGGCGCCCCAGAGGTCGGTGTGGGAGTTGGCCTCGGGGACCTCGTCACGATTGAGGTAGAAGCCCTCGAACGTGTGCTTGCCGGGCTTCACCCGCCCAATCCCGGCGAATTCCCAGGCCTTGCGCGCGTTGCTCCAGAAGCCGCCGCGACTGCCGCCCTCGCCGCCACCGTCCCAGAGGATGAACCCATGGCCCAGGGTGTATGGCGCGCGGCCGACGGTGAGGTCGACCAGGTTCTCCGTGCTGCTGATCGTAGTGCCCGAGCGCCAGCCGAGGTACAGGTCCTCTACCTGGAAGGAGGAGGCCTCCTCACCGACGAGCGGTGGCGGAGCGGCGAAGGTGCGCTCGCCCGCCACGCTGACCCTGCCGTAGAGCTGGCTTCGCCCGAGGCCGTAGGAGGCCGACAGTCCGGGCCGGACGAAACTCTCGACCCAGTTGTCGCTCAGGTCACCGGAAGGGTCGGGCCGCACGTCGGTGTAGAGGGAATTGTCGAATCCGAACACGCCGAGGCCGGCATCGAGGGTGAAGGTCCACTGGACCTTCTTCGGCAGGCCGGTGGTCCGTTCCCCTTCCGCGGGTTCCTGTGCCTGTGCCTGGCCTGCCAGGGCGAGGCACAGCAATCCGAGGAGTGTCCGGGACATCGGAGGCGACGTCATGATCGAGCTTCCTCCTGGAACGACGGGGAGTAACGCCGGGAGAAGTTCCGCCCCACCGGGGGGTTGCGGAAGGGGGGATCAGGAGGAGGCCAACGCGGAGCGGAGCAGGGCCCCGGTGGCGGCGGCGATCGCGGGATCTTCGCTGGCCCGCGGCCCGGCGACGTTCAGCGTGCCTGGTCGAACCTCTACCAGCCAGCCCCGCAGGAGTTCCGCGGCCGCGTCCCGGGAGACGTCGTCGAGGTCGAGATGCAGCACCGGCTTGCCAGAGGCGGTCGCCTCCTCGAAGGCGAGGAGCGAGCCGCCGGCCAGCGGGCCGTGGGACAGGACGAGGGTGGCGTCGGAGTCGCGCACGTTCAGTACCGTACGAACGGCAGGATCGACGGATTCGGTCTCGACCAGTCCGGGGTAGCTCGGGGGAATCGGGCCGTCCTCCGCGAGGCGGCCCTTCGGCACCCAGCCACCGACCTCGAGGCCGTGGGCGAGTGCGAAGTCGAGGGCGGCGCGATCGGCGCCGGTCTGCCCGCCGGAGACGATTCGGATGGCTGGATGGCTCGATGGCTGGATGGCTGGAGCGCGCTACGAATTTCTGAAGACGTCGGTGCTGACGAGGACCTGCGTGCCGCGCATCAGGCGATCTCCGCGCCGTGCTCGCGCAGGAGCGCGCGCAGGACGGAGCGGTGGCAGCGAGACTCGTCCTCGCAGTAGCAGCCCACCGAGAAGCTGGTGTGACGCGAGAGGGCGGCGAGGAGGCCGAGCGTGCGCGCCCGGTCGGGGGCGGCCATCTCCGTCCGGTAGCGCTTTGCGAAGGCGGCCCACTGCCGGGGTGTGGCCGCGGCCTGGGCCAACTTCACGGCCTCACGGCTGGGGGCGAGCTCGGGGAACCAGACATCGAACCAGTCATCGGTGGCGTGACGGGCCTTCGGCACCCCGCGGGGCGGGTGGCGCACGGTGCCGATGCGGACACCCTCGCCCCGGATGCGGGGGCTGCCGAGCCGGACGATGCGGACGGCCATCAGCACACTCCGGGTCAGGCGGCTGGCTTCTCCGCCACGTAGGCAATGCGCGACAGGCGGCGCTGGCTGGTGAGCGCGTGAACGGCGCCGAAGAAACGCTGGAGGCCCTCGAAGCGTTCCCGACCCTCGATGCGGAGCAGGTCGTCCCGGTGCGCCTCACGCGCCCGCTGCCAGCGGCCGGACACGAGGGCAGCGTTCCGGGTCACGTCCTCGCGGTAGGCGATCCGGAAGCCTGCCTGCTCGATGAGCCACTCGTTGTAGCCGGAGGGCACGAAGAGGAAAAGGCCGATGGAGCTGCGGAGGGCGAGCTCGTCGTTGGTGACCGGGCCGGAGATGACCACGGGGTCAGTGAAGAGGGCGCGGCCGCCCGGCTTCAGGACCCGGAGCCACTCCCGGAGCACGGCGTCCCGCTGGGGAAAGTGGTTCATCGAGTCGATGCAGAGCAGGGCGTCGAAGGCGCCGTCGTCGAACGGGAGGTGGGTGTTCGCGTCGGCGACACTGAAGCGGACCCTGGCTTCGAGACCGGCGCTCGCGGCCATCGCGGTGGCGGTGGCGACGCCGCTCTCGTTGGCGTCGATGCCGGTTACCCGGCAACCGGTGGTCCGGGCGAGGTACAGGGCCGGGCCGCCGGAGCCGCTCGCGACCTCGAGTGCCTGGTGGGTTCCGTCGAGCCCGAGCCGGGGCAGGAAGCGATCATATTCGTCGACGGTGAGCCAGCTGTTCTGGCCGATGTCGGTGCCGTAGGTCTCCTTCCGGACGGCGTCGAGCACGTCCTCGGTGAAGTGGGCGTAGGTGCTGTCAAAGAGGTCGATGCGGGCGGTCATGGGAGATGGGTCCTCTCGGCCGGGGGGTGGGGAATCCTTTCCCTCATGCGGAATCGGACGATCTCCCACGACGCGGCACCCGCCGGCAACGGCTCAGGGAGCTTTCGGGGCAGAATCAGCCGGCATGACCGGTGCCAGGCTCGAGTTCCAGATATCGATCGCGAGCTTCCAGGTCCCGTCCGGCTGCTTGCGCCAGACCTCTACGAACTTGCCGTCCTCGGCCGGGGAGCCCTCGGTGCCGAGGGTGATCGAATAGCGCCCCCTCACATAAGCCACATTCGCGTTGCCATCGATCGTGTCCTCGGTCAGGCTGAACTCCACGACCGGCGGAAAGGCATCGCCGAACGCCTTGATGTCCGCGCGACCGACTACCGCCGGCGCGCCGGGCGCCATCAGCACCCCATCCTCCTGGTAGGTCTGGCTGATCGCCTCCGAGTTCTTCGACTTGACCCAATCCGCGAAATTGCGGTGCACGGCGCGGATCGCCTCACGGTCGGCATCGGTGAGGGCGGTGTCGGCTGGCCGGCAGGCTGCGAGGGCGAGTCCGGCGGCGGCGGCGGCGGCGAGCAGCGTGGTGCGTGAGACACTCATCGCTTTTCCCCCTGGTAGGTGGCACCTGGTGCTGGACTGCGGTCAGGCATGCTCCGACGACAGGTTCAGGCGCCAGACCTCGGTAACCTGTTTCACGACCATCCCGCCCATCCCGGCGTAGCTCGCGACGTTCGACCCGAATTCCACCATGAAGAAACGGCGGTCCACCGCCCAGAAATCGGCGCGTACGGTGTCGCGGGAGGTCCCGGGCTGGATGCTGAGCGAGAGCAGCTTGACCTCGCCGGACTCGATCGGCAGCGCGGGCAGGTGGGACCAGTCGGGAGTCGCACCGTTCATCGGATAGAAGCGAAGCTCCAGCGACTCCGGGTCACGCTGGATCAGGTTGCAGGCGGCCAGTTGCGCGTCCACGACCTCGCGGAGGTGCTCGGGAAGATGGCCGAGGAACTGGAGGAGGACGGCACCCTCGAAGGTCGTGAGGGTCACACCGCCCCGGAAAAGGCGGGTCCAGAGGCTGCTCCTGGGGAGCAGGCCGACCTCGGAGCGTACCGTCATGGCACTACCCCCTTCGGATCGCGCCCAAGTTGCCACCCGGGGCGAGGGGCCTCAAGGGCCGGGGTGGGCCGGTGTCGGCGCTCCGGGGCCGGGCGGGCTCAACGCTCCAGGGTACGCTGGATGGCCTCGAGCCCCTGCTCGATCAAGCCGGTGACGGTAGGCGCCATGTCATGCGGCAGCAGGTCGGCGATCCAGACGAAGCGGGTGCGGCCGGGACCGTCGGGAAAGACCTGGGGGGAGGCGTTGTAGTGGGTGAAGGGCTCGCCGACGGCGGCCCAGGCGACCCGTCGCGACTGCTCGTCAACGTCGACGAGGAGCTCGCGGGCAACGAAGCCGTTGCCGAAGGTGACCACCCGGGCTTCGCCCTCGAGGCGGACGTCGGTGACGAATCCCGGGGCGAGCCGAGTGTGGACGGCGCCCACGTCGCGCAGCGCGTCCCACACCGCGGCGGGCTCCGCCTGAATGACGACCTCGCGATGGACCGAAGCCATGGTGCAGGCGCTCCCTGGTCGAGGGTGCCCGCACTCTACCCCGGGTGGGAGGGAAGGTTACGAGAGAGCGCTCTCGTGCGTCAGGCCACGCGCGGCGCAGCAGGCGGCGGCGGCCGCCGGAGCGAAAGGTTGATGATTCCCCCGGCGATCCCCGCGGCGAGCGCGACCCAGATGACCCATGGGGTCCAGACCCAGCGCAGGCCGAGCATGGCATCGAGCGAGTAGCGGCCGGGTCCGGTCAGCGCGAAGCGCACCGCGGCGATGGAGTAGAGCAGCGGCAGCTCGATGCCGTTGCTGGTGGCGAAGAGGCCGTTCCGCCAATGGACGCTGATAGCTGCGACGACCATGTCGGCGAGCAGGATCGCCGGGCCGACGGGCCCGAAGAGCCCGATGGCGATGAGGATGCCGCTGGTGAACTCACCCAGGGCGGCTGCCGTGGCGAAGAGCCGGGCGGGATGGAAGCCGAGCTGGCCGAAGAACGCTCCCGTGCCCTCGAGTCCGGAGCCGCCGAACCAGCCGAAGAGCTTCTGGGCACCGTGCGCGGACATGAGGAGCCCAACCGCCACCCGGGCGAAGAGAAAGCCGAAGTCGAGGAACGGGGTCCCGAACATTTCGTGGGGATGCATCGGATCCCTCCGGCTGGATGGCCGTCCAAAGGGGGATTGCTGTCGCGGTACGGCGGGGAATCTACGTGGCGGGCCGGGGAACCTGGTAATGCAGCTCGGCGAAACCGGTGCCGACCGCCCGCACCGAGACCAGCCGGAGCGGCGGGCTCGTGATGGAGCGCGGCAGGAGGGGCTTGCCGGCGCCGAGCGTCACCGAGCCTACCTGGACGAAGATCTCGTCGAGCAGGCCGTGGTCGTAGAACTGTCCGGCGAGGTCGCCGCCGCCGACGATCCAGACGTTCCCCCCCCCGGCGGCCGCCGCCATCTCCCGGTGGACGGGCCGGACGTCCCCTCGAGCAAAGCGGATCTCGGCACCGGGCACGGGCGGCAGCGTGCGGGAGGTGAAGACCCAGGTGGGTTGGGTGTAGGGCCACGGTCGCGGCTGCCTGGCCTCGGGGCCCACCACGTTGCGCAGCATCCATTCATATGTGCTGGAGCCCATCGCGAGTGCTCCGACGCCCTGGATGAAGGCGGGATAGCTCGTCTCCTCGACGTCGCCGAGGGTGAAGAGCCACTCCAGCGAGTCGTCCGGCGTTGCGATGAAGCCGTCGAGGCTCGAGGCGGTGTAGTACTGGGTCTTCATCTCAACTCTCGCAGGGCCGGACTCAGTCCCGCCGCTCGAACCGCTCGCCGCTCAACGTGACCGCGGTGGCCGGGCCGCCGCCCGCGGGGAACTCGAAGCCCGCCACGGTGCCGCCATCGAACAGCTCGACGCGGAGCTGGTCCTTCGCCGCATCGTACACCTCGGCCCGGCTGGTTGCCACGCCCATCCGCACCTCGAGTCCGCCGGCGACCACGCGCCAGACCATCATGCCGAACTTCGGATTCTCATAGGTACCGGCGAATGCCTCGAGCGGGTGGGAGAGAGGTGCGAGCCTCGCGGCGCGCTGGGCGAGGGTGCTCGCGATCCGCTTCTCACCCTCGAGCACGCGTGACTTGTGATCAGCCAGCTGCCGGTCGTAGACGGCGGCAAGGGAGTCCCGGCCCAGGAGGCGATCGTAGATGTAGGTCGCCAGCAGGTCCGACGCGGGTGAGGCGGGACCGTCGCCATTCACCAGCACGACCACGCCGACCTTCGAGGTGGGCTCGAAGGAAGCGTGGCTCCGGTAGCCGGCGAAGCCGCCGAAGCGCTGGATGATCGTCCTGCCACGCCAGGTCGCCAGGTCCCAGCCGTAGCCCCAGCCGAAGCGGTGGTAGGGCCCGAAGCCGCGGTCCTGGTCGGCGTGCTTCTCGTGGGTCGAGGCAATGGCCGCCTCGGGGAAGACGCGCCGGCCTTCGACCATCCCTCCGCTCGCGTGGGCGGCGACGAAGCGGGCGAGGTTCCCGGCGGAGGCGAAGTGTCCGCCGGCGGCGTGCATGTTGGCGTCACGCTTGCCGAGCGGGAGGCGCCGCCAGACGAGTCCGGGCACCAGCTCGTGCGGCATCGCGATCCGCGCCGGGTCCATGGCCGAGACCCGGGCGTTGGTCGACGTCATGCCGAGCGGCTCGAGGACGTCGCGGCGGACGACCTCCTTCCACCCGTCGTCGGACTTCGGGTCGAGCGCGATGCCGAGGATGTTGTAGGGCAGGTTGTCGTAGTCGAACGCGTTGCCGCGCTCGGCCGGGCCGTAGTCGGCGAGGAGCTTGATGAGGAGCGGGTAGGTGAAGTCGCCGGTGTACGCCGTGCGGGTGACGACCGGCCCGCTTTCCTCGAGGCCGTCGGTCATGGTGAGGAACTGCTTCACGGTGACGCGGTGCGCGTCCATCGGGGCACGGAACCTGAGGCCGCGGATGTAGCGATCGATGGGGGCATCGAGGTCGATCTTCCCCGTTGCCGCCTCGAGCACCACGGCGGTGGCGGTGAGCGCCTTCGAGGTGGAGGCGATGTAGAACGCGGTGCCCTCGTCCACCGGGCGGCCCGCGGCGGCATCGGCGAATCCGAAGCCACGGGTGTACAGCACCCAGTCTCCCTGGGAAACGGCGACTGCCATGCCGGGAGTGAGCCCGGCCTCCACGATTCGCCGGGCGAAGGCGGTGACGTCCTCGCGCCAGTCGCCGCCGATGGTGGCCTGGGCACGGGCGGGGGTGGGAACGGTGACGATGAGCGAGGCGAGCGCGGCGAGGCAGAACGTCGGGCGGGTCATCCGGAGTCTCCGTGGGGGCTGGCTGACTTCGGCGCGGGAACGGAAGAGGTTTCAAAGAGGGACATCACTGGAACCGCCCAATGGCGCGGAAGAGGAGCAGGAGCAGCATCGACACGGCGAGGATGACGGCGACCGTGGCAAAGGCGAGGAT
>JBOHSQ010000266.1:0-12183 GCA_050733295.1 Gemmatimonadales bacterium | reverse complement strand
ACCCTGGCCTATGCCGACTACGACACGGCGCAGGCGCGCCTGCCGCTGGGCGCCGATCCGCTCGACGCGGAGCTGGCCCGCGTCGCGCGCCACGCCTTCGCGAAGGCACACCGGCGGCGGACAGCCGTGCGGGAAGTGGGCGTGGTAGCGGAGGACGTCGTGGAATCGGGGAGGCAGCTGGAGCTGTGGGACGGCACCGATCGACAGGGCACCCCGCTCCCCACCCGCCCGCCGGCCGCCGGAACGCGCGCGATGCAGGCGGCCCTCGACCGCATCCGCACCCGGTGGGGGACGCGGGCGGTGAGGTGGGGGGACCGGTGCGCCTAGGCGGGAGCCCCGCTGCGGCCGTGCTCCAGCGCTTCCTGCACCCGGCTGGCCAGTTCCTCGACCGTCCAGGGCTTCTCCAGGAAGCGCAGCGCGCCTTCCGCCGTGGTCGAGCGCCGCACCGCGTAACCGGTGGCGAACAGCACCGGCACCCGCGCGCCGCGGGCGCGCAGCGCCTCGAGCAGGTCGGGGCCGTTGAGCCGCGGCATCGTGACGTCCGAAATCACCAGCGCCACGTCGCGTTCGTGCGCCGCGAACAACTCGAGCGCCTCGATGCCGTCCCGGGCCGCGAGCACCGTATAGCCCAGCCCCTCGAGGATGCGCGTCGCGGCGCGCCGGATCGGCGCCTCATCCTCCGCCAGCAGGATCGTCTCGCCCTGCCCCCGCGGCGCCGTCGCCACGCCTGCTACGGGTTCGGCCGGCCGGGGCCGGGTGGCCGGGAGCCAGACGTGCACCGTGGTGCCAGAGCCGGCGTTGCTTTCCACCTCGATCAGGCCGCGGTGCTGCTTCACCAGGCCGTAGACCATGGCCATCCCGAGTCCGGTGCCCTTCCCGGTGGGCTTGGTGGTGAAGAACGGCTCGAACACGCGCGCGAGGACGGTCGGCTCCATCCCTTCGCCCTCGTCACGCACCACGAGGTGCACCCATCCCTCGGGGCCGGGCGCGAAGCCGCCCGGGGCGGCGGCGGCCTGCTCCAGCGTGATCGTGAGCGTCCCGCCCTTCGGCATCGCGTCGCGCGCATTGGTGACGAGGTTGAGGAGGATCTGCTCCACCGCGCCGAGGTCGGCCTCCACCGGTGGCAGCTCGGCGGGAGCGTCGAAGCGCAGTTCCACCGATTCCGGAAGCAGGCGCCGCAGCGTGCCCAGGAAGTCCCCCACGACGCGGTCGAGCTGCAGCGACCCGAGATCCAGCCGCTCCTGCCGGCCGAAGGCCATCAGTTTCTTCACCATTTCCCCGCCCCGCCGCGCCGCTGTCTGGATGTCGAGCAGGTAGGACTCGCTCGCGGGCACCGCGCCGCCGATGCTGTCCCGCAGCAGGGAGACGTTGGCCAGGATCACGGTGAGCAGGTTGTTGAAGTCGTGCGCGATGCCGCCGGTGAGCTGGCCGACGGCCTCCATCTTCTGCGCCTGGCGGAGCTGGTCGTCGAGCTCTCGCTCCCGGGTGATGTCGCGCTGCACGCCGACCAGGTTGATGATCCCGCCGTCGGCGCCGCGCACCGCCGAGATCACCACATCGGCGAGGAAGAGCGTGCCATCCTTCCGCCGGTTGCGGAACTGGCCGGTCCAGGTGCGGCCCGCCGTCACCCGGGTCCACAGGTCGGCGTAGACCTCCGGCGGGTGCTGCCCGCTCTTGAGGATGGACGGCGACTTCCCGATCACCTCCGCGGCGCGCCACCCGGTGATGCGTTCGAACGCCGGATTCACGTACTCGATGCGCCCGTCGGGATCCGTGATCACCACCAGCTCGGCCGACTGTTCGAGCGCGCGGCTCAGCAGGGCAAGCCGCTCCTCGGTGCGCTTGCGGTCGGTGATGTCGCGCGCGATGCCCTCGAGGGCCACCACCCGTCCCTCCGCGTCCCGTACCACGGAGTTGCGCTGTTCGGTCCAGATGATCTGTCCGTTCCGGTGGATCCAGCGCAGCACCAGCGGCTTGCGGGTCAGCGCCTCGGGATCGTTCCGGAGCCCGTCCAGCAGGTGGCGATCCTCCGGATGGATCAGCTTGAGCCCGAGGGCCGGGTCGGCGTAGTGCTCCTCCGGCGTGTAGCCCACCATCGCGGTGGCGCCAGGGCTCACGTACTCGAATCCCGGATCGGGGCCCAGTCGGTAGCGGTAGATGATGTCGAGGGCGTTGTCGGCGATGCGGTGGATCCTCGCTTCGCTCTCGCGCAGTGCCTCTTCGGCGGCACGCCGGGCGCTGATGTCGCGAATCGAGGCGACCCAGCCGGTGAGGGTGCCGTTCGCGTCGCGCAGCGGCCGGGTGCGGGCCTCGACCCGTACGGGCGTGCCGTCGCGGTGGTGGTGGATGACCTCGCCCTGGAATTCCTCGTCCCGCTCGAGCCGGCGGATCAGGTCCGCGCCCGGTTCCTCCACCGGGATGGTGCGCAGGAGATCGGGCCCGCGCTGCCCCAGCGCCTCGGCGGCGGTCCACCCGTAGAGCCGCTCGGCCGCGTGGTTCCACAGCGTGACGTGGTACCCGAGGTCGGTCGCGATGATGGGGTCCTGCACATTGTCGATCAGCGTGGCCTGCGCCGCGAGCCGCTCGGCCGCGGCCACCTCGGCGGTGACATCGTCGAGGATGACGAGGAAGCGGCGCGCGCCCGAGACGGGATCGTTCACCGGCGCAGCGGCGACGAGCAGGTCCATCGGGGTGCCGTCGGGACGCTGCCGCCGGACCCGGACGCCGCTCACCCGTTCGCCGGCCAGCAGCCGCTCGCGCAGGATGTCGGCCTGGGCCCGCCGCTCCGGCGAGGTGATGGGCAGGGGCCGGCCGTCGATCTCGCTCCTGCTCCAGCCGAAGAGCCGCTCGGCGGCGGGATTCCACACCCCCGCGACGCGCCCCTCCTCGTCGAGGAGGGCCGTGGCGAGCGGCGAGGCCGCGACCAGCGCCTCGAAGGTCTCCGCGGTCGACCGCACCCGCCGCTGCTCCGTGCCCAGTTCCTGGCGCAGGCGGAGGAAGCGATGCACCAGGAGCCCCAGGGCGAGGGCGAGGGCGAAGCCCACGACCATCCATCCGTACAGCTGGCTCGGGGTGATGTGGAGCGCGAGGCGGAGCATGAACCCAAGCTACCTCCCGCCCGGAGAAGCGCCACGGCAGGGCGAACCCCGGAGCGGGACCGGTGGTTACCAGGTCACGACAGCCTTGCCGAAGATCGTGTTGCGCTCGAGCGCGGTATGCGCCGCGGCGAGATCGGTCATCGGCCAGACGCCACCCAGGACCGGCATCAGCCGACGGTCTGCATCCGCGGAGAAACCGTCCAGCACCCGGGTGCGGAACTCGCGCACCAGGTCGGCGCGTTCCTCGGCACTCCGGGTGCGCATGACCGTGCCGATGACCTCGAGCCGGCGGCGGAGCACCAACTCGAGCGGCGCCTCCGCATCCGCACCCTGCAGCAGGCCGAGCAGCACCAGGCGCCCGCGCGGGGCGAGCGAGGCGAGGTTGTCCGCGAACGCCGCACCGCCGAGGACGTCGAGGATGACGTCGACCGGAGCGCGCAACCGCTCGCGGAAACTGCCCTGCCGCGTATCGATCCCTTCGGCCAGGCCCAGCGGCATGGCGCGCTCGAGCTTCCACGCGCTGCGCGCCGTGCCCACCGGCTCGGCCCCGAGCCCGCGCACCAGCTGGACCGCCGCGGTGCCGACGCCGCTTCCGATCGCGTGGATCAGCACCCGCTCGCCGGGGGCAGTGCGCCCGCGGGCAACGAGCGCGTCCCATGCCGTGAGGAACGCCTCGGGGATCGCCGCTGCTTCCTCGAACGACAGCCCGGCGGGTGCCGGCAGCATTTCGTCGGCGTTCACCACCACGAACTCGGCCTGCGCGCCGCCGCCGACCAGTCCCATGACCCGGTCGCCGGGACTCCACCCGGTCCCGGTGGTACCCGGTCCGAGCGCCTCCACGAGGCCGGCGTATTCGAGGCCGGGGATGTCCGGCGGCCAGCCTGGCGGAGCTGGGTACCCGCCCCGACGCTGCAGAAGGTCGGCGCGATTGAGCCCGGCCGCGCGGACTCGCACGCGAACCCGGGCCGGCCCCGGCTCGGGGGTCGGGCGCTCCACCAGGGCAATGGCCCCGTCGGGCGTGAAGGTGATGGCGAGCATACGAGAATAGTCGCGAGGCGCCCCTGAATGACCAGCTACTGCGCTGCTGCCCTCGGCCATCCGTTCCACGGCCCGTACCACGACACCGAGTACGGGTTCCCGCTCCGCGGCGATACGGAACTGTTCGAACGCCTGGTGCTCGAGATCAACCAGGCCGGGCTCTCGTGGCTCACCATCCTGAAGAAGCGCGACGGGTTCCGGCACGCCTACCGGGGCTTCGATCCCGCCGTGGTGGCGCGGTTCGGCGCGCGTGACCGGGCCCGCCTCCTGGCTGATGCCTCGATCATCCGCAACCGGCTGAAGGTCGACGCCGCCATTGCGAACGCGCGGACTCTGCTCGACCTGCGCGAGTCGCACGGCGGGTTCGCCGCGTGGCTCGACGCGCATCATCCGCGGCCGAAGCCGGAGTGGGTGAAGATCTTCCGGAAGACCTTCCGCTTCACCGGCGGCGAGATCGTGGGCGAGTTCCTGGTGAGCACCGGCTGGCTGCCGGGCGCGCACGCGAAGGACTGCCCCGTGTACCCCAGGGTACTGCGGGCCAGGCCCCCGTGGGTCGGGGCAGGCGGGGGGTGAGATGTTTCCCCACCTTCACGTCCATTCCTGGTTCTCCTTCGGCTGCGGCGCCTCGAGCCCCGAGGCGCTGGCCGAGGCTGCGGCCTCGCGTGGCATCCCCGCGCTGGCGGTCGCCGACACCAATACCGTTGCCGGCGTGGTGGAATTCCAGTCCGCCTGCGAGACCGCCGGCATCCGTCCCATCCTCGGTGCGCATCTCGCAGCGGGCGGCGAGGAAGCGGTGCTGCTGGCGGAGGACGAGCGCGGATGGGGCGCGGTGTGCCGGGCGGTGTCCGGGGTGTGCTGGCAGGCAGGTGGAGGCGACCGAGCCGATCGCACCCAGAGGCTGACCGAACGTCTCGCGCACGATCGCCAGGGCGCCGCGGTCCTGGTCCGCGACCCGGCCGTGCTCGAGCGATTGGTACGACTTTCCGGCCCCGAGGGGGTGTGGGCCGAGCTGGTGCCGGGCCGCGCGCGCCACACGACCCTCGCCGCCGCGCGGCGGCTCAGCGTGCCCGCCGTGGTCACCAATGCCGCCGTGCTGGCCCATCCGCAGGACTGGTCCCGCCACCGGCTCCTCGCGGCCATCGCCGCGAACGCCACGCTCGATGCGGAGAGTCGAGCGTCAGGGGTCGAGGGTCACGCGTCCTCCCCGCGGCCCACGCGCGACTCCTGGCTCAAGCCCGAGGCCGAGCTTGCCCGCCATTTCCCCGATGTGCCGGAGGCGCTGCAGGAGGCCCTGGCCCTGGCCGAGCGGTGCCGCTGGCGGATTCCGGTGGGCGCGCGGGTCGTCCCGCCGCGCGACGCCGATGCCGGCGACTCCTTCGCGCGGCTCCGCGCACTGGCCTATGCGGGCGCCGAGCGGCGCTACGGCACCATCGCGCCGGTGACCCGGGACCGGCTCGAGCAGGAACTCGCCATCATCGGGCTCAAGGGGTTTGCAGACTACTTCCTGGTGGTGCACGACATCGTGCAGCACGGCCCCACCCACTGCGGCCGGGGCTCGGTCGCCAACTCGGTGGTGAGCTACTGCCTCGGCATCACCCATGTCGAGCCGCTCTCGGCGGGGCTCCTGTTCGAGCGGTTCCTCAATCCTGAGCGGAAAGACCCGCCCGACATCGACCTCGATTTCCCCTGGGACGAGCGCGACCGGATCCTGGCCTGGGTATTCCGGCGCTGGCCTCATCCCCGCGCCGCGATGGTGGCGAACGTGAACTGCTTCCGCCGCGCCGGGGCGCTGCGCGAGGTGGCCAAGGTGCATGGCCGCCCGGCCGGCGAGATCCGCGAGGTGACCCGGCGGATGCCGTGGTACGACGACACCCCGCTGCCCGACCTTCTCCTCACCCATCCCAACTTCCGAGGGCTCCGGCTCGACCGCGGATGGGTCGAGCTCGCGCGCGAGGCCGACCCGCTCGTGGGCACCCCTCGGCACCTCTCGCTCCATCCGGGCGGCGTGGTGATCGTCCCCGGCGCCCTCACCGACTACGTGGCCACCCAGCCCGCGGCCAAGGTGCTCGACGACGCGCCCGGCCTCACCGTGCCCGTGATCCAGTTCGACAAGGACTCGGCCGAGGACGCGGGGCTGGTCAAGATCGACCTGCTGGGCAACCGATCGCTGGCGGTCATCCGCGACGCCATCGCTGCGGTGCACGGCAACACCGGACGGCTGCTGGACTACACCAGCGCCGAGGCGGGCGAGGACGAGGGCACCCGCGCCCTCTTCCGCCGCGGCGACACCATGGGCGTGTTCTACACCGAATCCCCGGCGTCACGGCAGCTCTGCGCCAAGTCGCGGGCCGACACCTTCGAGCTGCTGGTGCTCAACACCAGCATCATCCGCCCCGCCTCGAACCGGTTCATCCGCGAGTACCTCGAGCGGCTGCACGGGAAGCCGTGGCAGCCGCTGCACCCCTCGCTGCGCGACGTGCTGGCCGAGACCTTCGGGATCATGGTGTACCAGGAGGACGTGGCCAACGTCTGCGCCATGTACGCGGGCATGCCGCTGGCGCAGGCCGACGGCCTGCGCAAGGCGCTCTCCAAGAAGCGGCCGGCCAAGCATCTCGCCGCCTATGCCACCGAGTTCTTCGCCGGGGCGGAGGCACTGGCCCGCGACGTCGAGACGACGAAGCGGGTCTGGGAAATGGTGCTCTCCTTCTCCGGCTACAGCTTCTGCAAGGGCCACTCGTGTTCCTACATCCAGGTGGCCCAGCACTCCTGCTTCCTGCGCGCGCACTACCCCGCGGAGTTCATGGCGGGCGTGCTGGCCAACGGCGGCGGGTTCTACCACCCCTTCGCCTACGTCGCCGAGGCTCGGCGGATGGGGCTCACGGTGCGGCCGCCGGACGTGAACGCGAGCGCGGTGCGCACCACCGGCCGGGGACGCGAGGTGCGGATCGGGCTGCAATTCGTGAAGGGGCTGAGCGCGGAGGCGATGGACCGGATCGTGGCAGGAAGGGAGCGGGGCGCACCCTACGCCTCCCTGTCCGACCTCTGGTCGCAGAGCGGGCTCGCCGCCGACGACCTCCGCACGCTGGTGCGGGTGGGCGCCTGCGACTCGATCGCGCAGGGGATGACGCGGCCGATGCTGCTGTGGTGGGTGGACTCCGCAAGCCGTGAAACGCCGGGCGGGAGGCGGAACGGGGAAGCGGGGATGCCTCACGTCCTGCGGCTCGCCGCGAACGATTCCCCGGTCGTCCCCCGGCTTCGCGAGTATGACGAGGAGCGCCGGCGCCGCGAGCAATACGAACTGCTCGGCTTCCTGACCGACTGCCACCCGATGGACCTGTGGCGCGGACAGCTCGCCCGGCTCCGCCCGGTGCCCAGCACGGAGCTGCATCGCCACGTCGGCAGGAGCGTGCTCGCGGCGGGGATGCTCACCACCGCCAAGCCGGTGCACACCGCCGCCGGCGAGCCGATGGAGTTCGCCACCTTCGATGACGGGCACGGGCTGATCGAAGCGGTCCTCTTCCCCGGCATCTTCGCCAGCCGGGGCCACGTCCTCTTCGACCAGGGTCCGTTCGGGCTGCGCGGCAAGGTGGATGAGGAGTTCGGCGCGGTCACTTTCAACGTTACGGGCCTGGACCGCGTCGAACGCCTGACGGGCCCGCGCCCCGAGGCGCGGCCGGCTCCCCGGGCCGGCCGGCGGGTATCTTGAGCGGGCACGTCCCTGTGAGGGAGCCGCACCCCATGTCAATCGTCCAGCAGTACCCCCTTGGTCTCCTCTGGCGCGCCGCGGTTGCGCTGCTCCTCGTCGGCTGGGCGTGCAACAGCGACGAGTCCTCCAGCTCGCTCCCCCCCGGGACGGATGATGTCCGGCTCGAGCTGGTCGCCGGGGGGTTCGGCTTCTCGACCGACATCCAGGCCCCGCCCGACGACCCGAGGCTGTTCGTGGTGGGGAAGGAAGGGCAGATCCGGATCATCAAGGACGGGACCCGCCTGGAGCGCCCGTTCCTCGACGTCTCGCGGTTGGTGTCGCGCGGCGCCGAGCAGGGACTGCTGGCGATGGCGTTCCCGCCCGACTACGCCACCAGCGGCCGATTCTACATCCACTACACCAACACTGACGGCAACACCGTCATCTCGCGGTATCGCGTCTCGGCCGACGCCGACTCGGCGGTGGCGTCAAGCGCGCAGGCGGTATTCACGCAGGACCAGCCCTTCTCCAATCACAACGGCGGCCAGCTCGCCTTCGGGCCCGACGGCTTCCTGTACCTGGGACTGGGCGACGGCGGGAGCGGCGGCGATCCCCACGGCAACGGGCAGGATCTCGGGACCCCGCTGGGCAAGCTGCTCCGGTTCGACGTCTCGGGTACGGGTCTCGCCCGCGCCGCGGCTGGCAACCCCTTCGAGGGGACGTCCGGAGCGCGCCCCGAGGTGTGGAGCTACGGGCTCCGCAACCCGTGGCGGTTCGCCTTCGACCGCGTGAATGGCGATCTGTACATCGCCGACGTCGGCCAGGGCCGCTGGGAGGAAGTCGATGTCTCGCCCGCGGGGCAGGGCGCCGGCCGGGGCGTGAACTACGGCTGGAACCGCATGGAGGGACCCGACTGCTATCCCTCCGGATCGGGCTGCGACCGGGACGGGTTCGACCTCCCGGCCCACGCCTATGGGCATGGGGACGGCTGCTCGATCACCGGTGGGTACGTCTACCGCGGCGCGGCGATCCCGAGCCTGGCCGGCCGCTATTTCTACTCTGACTATTGCGGGGGGTGGGTGCGAAGCTTCCGGTGGAACGGCTCGGAGGCGGTGGAACACCGCGAATGGACGACTCTCGACCCACCCACGGCAGTCGCGACCTTCGGCGAAGATGCGGCCGGCGAGCTCTACCTCGCCGGCTCCAACGGCCGGGTGTACCGCATCGCACCCGCCGCCGCTGGGCCATGATCGACCGCGACGAGCTGGCCCGGCTTCGCGCGGCTATCCCGGACAGCATCCACTTCGGCACCTCGACCTGGACCTATCCGGGGTGGCGGGGGCTGGTGTACGAACGGGACTACCCCGCCACCGGCGCCACGGCGGAGATGCTCGCCGAGTACGCCCGCTGGCCGCTCTTCACCACCGTCGGCATCGACTCGAGCTTCTATCGGCCACCGGATGAGAAGCTGCTCGCGCGGTGGGCCGATGTCCTGCCCGGGGGCTTCCGCTGCGTCAGCAAGGTCTGGGACCGGATCACCGTGCACACCTTCGCGAAGGCGCGGGAGAAGGCGAAGGCCGGGCAGCTCAATCCCGACTTCCTGAACGCCGACCTGTTCGAGGAGGCGGTGCTCGAGCCGTACCGACAGGCGTTCGCGGGGCACATCGGGCCTTTCGTCTTCGAGTTCCAGTCGATCCAGAAACGCAGCGGGCTCGGAGTCCAGGGGTTCGCCGACCGGCTCGACGCCTTCTTTTCGGCGCTGCCGCGCGATGTGCCGTACGCGGTGGAGCTGCGCAACGAGGAGTTCCTGGCACCGCCCTACTTCGCGGTGCTTCGGGAGCATGGAGTGGCGCACGTCTTCAGCTCGTGGACCAGAATGCCGGCGATCGGGGAACAGCTCGACTTGCCGGGTGTGATCGGCGCGCCGTTCGCGGTGGCGCGAGCGCTGCTCCGGCCGGGGCGGCAGTACGCGGACGCGGTCGATGCGTTCGCGCCCTACGACCGGATCCAGGACGAGAACCCGGAGCTTCGCGCCGACCTGGTACGCCTGATCGAGATGGCGGTGGCGACGAGGATTCCCGCGTACCTGATCGTGAACAATCGCGCCGAGGGGAGCGCGCCGCTCACGATCACGGCGCTGGCGCGAATGGTGGCAGGCAGTGCGATGCGCGCCGGGCAGGCCCCGGCAATCCCTCCGGCTACTTCTCCGCCCTGATCCTGCGGCGCCTCCGGGCCACCGGCACGCGCAGCCGACCCTTCGCTTGAGTCCAGGCGGCCTCGATGGTCCGGAGGAGTTCGTGCCGGGGGAGCGCAATGGGGCGCGCAAGCTCGACCCACTCCGCCGACTCAGTGTCGGGCTCGAGCGCGAACGGCCGGGCTGCACCGCTGGCCAGCAGTCCCTCGCGTTCGGCGCGGGGGAGGCGCAGCAGGAGCGCATCGATCCGGGACACCGCAAAGAGCCGGCGGCTGGCGAAACATGCGATGCCGCCGAGCATCCTGCGAGTTCGCACCCGCGGAAGCGCGAGCAGGGCGGCAAGCAGCGGATCCCGCGACGGGCGCCCTGAGGGGGGCGCACCGGGGTTGGGCATGGGCTGGGTCCCCGGATGGAGGCTCCCCGCCTGCCGTTGCAAGGACGGCGCCACGCGCTTCCGCTCTCCCCGTCGGGTCGTCATGCCGCGACCACGGCCTCGAGATCGACCCCGGCCACCCGGCAGATTCGCGCCACCGTCTCGCCGATCTTGTTGTTGGGCGTCGAGGCCCCTGCGGTGATCCCGATGTTCCGGACGCCGTCGAGCCAGCCTTCCTCCGTCACCTCGCCCGGCGCGCCCGGATGCCGGAACCGCAGCGCGCCGCCCGGCAGCTCCACGCAGGCTGCGTCCTCGATGTGTACGGTGCGCACGCCGCGCCGGGCACAGAGCTTGGCGAGGTGGGTCGTGTTGCTGGAGTTGTATCCGCCTATGACGACCATCAGGTCGGGCGGGTCCTCGAGCAGGGCCAGCACCGCGTCCTGGCGGTCCTGGGTGGCGGAGCAGATGGTGTCGAAGGAGCGGAAGCGGGCGGCGACCTCCGCCGTACCCCACCGGGCCTCGAGACTCTTGCGGAACTCGGCAGCAATCGCGAGCGACTCGCCGGCAAGCATCGTGGTCTGGTTCGCCACGCCGACCCGTTGGAGGTGCCGCGTGAAATCGAAATTGGTCGAGGTCCGCCCCTCGAACCGCCGGGCGAGCTCCGCAGCGTCCCCGCCGCGCTCGATGAAGTCGCACACCACCCGCGCCTCGGCCATGTCCAGAACCACCAGGTACCTGCCCTCGGGGAACCGCATGGCCTGGCTCGCGGTCGCACGGGTTTCCTCGTGCCAGTGCTTCCCGTGGATCACGGCCGTGAACCCGTCCTTCGCATACGACTCCACCCGCTTCCACACGTTGAGCACGGAGCCGCAGGTGGTGTCGACGACGATGCATCCGAGGGCGCGCAGGCGCTCGAAGTCGCCGACCGTGACGCCGAAGGCCGGAAGAATCACGACGCTGTCCGCCGTGAGGCCGGAGAAGTCGAACTCGCGCCCCGGGTCGTGGTGGAGGAACGCGATGCCCATCTCCTCCATCCGCCGGTTCACGTGCGGGTTGTGGATGATCTCCCCGACAAGGGTGATCGCCCGGCCGGGGAACTTGCGCCGGGTCTCGTAGGCATACTCGACCGCGCGGTCCACCCCGTAGCAGAACCCGAATTCCCGCGCGAGCCGGATGGTGAGGCTACCAGCCGTGAGCCGGTACTCATGGCCCCGGAGGTAGTCCACGATCGCGCTGGCATAGTCCTGCCTGAGGTCGCCCTCGATGTCCTTCCGGAGGCCGAATCCGCGGCGGAAGTAGGTCAGTTCCATTGCCTCAAGGTAACGTGTCGGGCGGGGCACCGGCGTTCACCGTGTCGTCACAGGCCCCCGCCACGGGATCGGCGGCAAGCCGGAACTCGCCCCGGACCGCAAGGGTTTCGTTGCCGCTGATGGAGACGATGCGCCCGTCGAACTCGGCCCGCCAGCCACCACCCTCGCTGGTAGTGAGGTCCAGCGAGCCCGACCGGCTCTGGTACCCGGCTCCGCGGCTTTCCTCCTGCCGCCGGAGCGCGAGCGCCGCCAACGGGCGCAGGATCCTCCCGGCGCCCGGGTCAGCCACGGGATAGGAACCGGGAACCGGGGCAGCGGCCAGGGAGTCCGCCGGCAGCACCATGACGGCGAACCCGCTGTCTCCCGCGCTCGCCGACACCAGCAGCCGCCCTCGGCCAGTGCACCAGGTGGCGGCAGCGGGCCCGGCCAGACGGCCGCTCAGGGAGTCGCTCTCCCAGTCGACCTCGAGCCGGTCGGTGCGGTCC
>JBOHSQ010000265.1:0-3820 GCA_050733295.1 Gemmatimonadales bacterium | reverse complement strand
AGCCACCCCAGCGCTTGAGGTCGGGCCTTCCCGGCCTTAGACTTCTGCCCTTTCCGCCCCAGGGGAGTTCGGTGTCTTCCGCCATAATGCAAGCCTTCCGCAGCAACGCGAAGGTCGTGATGACCATCGTGGCCGTGCTCTTCGTCGTCTTCTTCCTGGTCATCGACCTCAGCGGGGTCGGGTCCGGCACCTCGATCTTCAGCCGCGCGAGCGTGGGCAAGATCAACGGCCAGTCGGTGGACATCCGGGTCTACCAGGACGCGGTACAGGCGGCGTACGCGCAGCGCCAGCGCCAGAGCGACCGGCAGCTGACGGAGGAGGACCAGCAAGCGGTTCGGGACCAGGTCTGGAACTCCTTCGTGGACGACCTGGTGCTGGCGGCGGAATACAAACGCTACGGCCTCACGGTGTCCGACGAGGAAGTCGCCCAGGCGGTGCAGACGGTGCCGCCCCAGGAACTCGTGGCGCAGGAGGAATTCCAGACCGACGGCCAGTTCGACCCCGCCAAGTACCAGCGCTGGCTGAGCTCGGCGGTCGGGCAGCAGTTCGTGCCGCTCCTCGAGCAGCGGTACCGCGGTGAACTCTTCCGAAGCAAGCTGCTGCAGATCGTGACCGCGGACCTGTACCTGTCCGATGCGGCTCTGTGGCAGCGGTGGAAGGACGAGCATGAGCAGGTGCGGATCGGCCTCGCCGGCATCCTGCCGCAGAACGCGGTGCCGGACTCGGCGGTCACCGTCACCGAAGCCGAGATCGAGGAATACTACCGCACCCACCGGGAGACGCTCGAGCGCCCTGCCGCCGCCTGGCTCAGCTACGTGGCGGTGCCGCGGTTCCTGACGGTCTCAGACAGTGCCGCGGCCCGTGAGCGAGCGGTCCGGGTGCGGCAGGAGATCGCCGACGGTGCCCCGTTCGCGGAGGTAGCCCAGCGCGAGTCGAGCGACCCGGTGAGCGCGCGTCAGGGCGGCGACCTCGGGACGTTCGGGCGCGACGCGATGGTGCCGGCGTTCGACAGCGCCGCGTTCTCGCTCCCGCTCAACACCCTCTCGTCGCCGATCGAGTCGCAGTTCGGGATCCACATCATCGAGGTGACGGCCCGCACGGCCGACTCGGCCACGGCGCGGCACGTCCTCATCCCGTTCGAATTGGCCGGCGCGCGCCGGGACTCGATCGAGGCGCTCGCGGACAGCCTGGAGCAACTCGGCGCGGACCGAATGGACCCGGCGGCGCTGGACACCGCGGCCCGGGTGCTGGGGCGCCCGATCCTCCAGGCGGGGCCGGTACAGCAGGGCAGCCGCGTCCAGGTGGGACGCTTCGTGGTTCCGGATGCCGGCATCTGGGCTTTCCGGGCGAAGCCGGGCGAGACCAGCCCGGTCATCGAAACGGAGGTTGCCTATTACCTCTTCCGGGTGGACAGCGTGCGGGCCGCGGGCATCCCGGCGCTGGCGGAGGTGCGCGCGGAGGTGGAACGGGGGGCCCGGATCGACAAGAAGGTGGAACTCGCTATGCCGATTGCCCAGGCGCTGGTGCAGCGGGTCCGCGAGGGCAGCAGCCTGGCGCAGGCCGCCGGGGCGATGCGGATCCAGTACCGCGAATTCGGGCCGTTCCCGCGAGTCCGGCCTCCAATCGGGGACGCGAAACTGGTCGGCACCGCTTTCGGGCTCGCGGAGGGCGCCACCAGCGGGGCGCTGCAGACCGAGGGCGGCGTCCAGGTGCTGACCGTCCTCCAGGGGCTCCAAGCCGATTCCGCCGCGTTCCGCGCCGGTATCGACGAATGGCGGCTGCGGCAGCTTCGACTGGCACAGCAGGACCGGGTGCGGAATTACCTGGAGACGCTGCGCACGACCGCGAAGGTGGAGGATTACCGCGAGGAGCTGTTCCGCACCGCCGCCCAGGCGGACGCGGACGCCGGCGCGCTGCCGATCCCGGGCCAGCGCTGACACGGGGGCTCGAGGCCTGAACGCAGCGAGGGGCGTACCAACGGTGCGCCCCTCGTCGTTTCAGGGAGCCGCGCGCAGGCGCGGCGGGCTACTGCGACAGCCGCTTGGGCTCGCCGCCGCGCTCGTTCCCCTGCGCCGGCGCGTCGAGCTGCCGGCTGGGCGGCTCGGGCGGGGGCGCGTTGAGCGCGTCATTCGTCTCGGTGAGGCTGCGCTTGAACTCCCGCATTCCCTTGCCGATCGAGGCGCCGATCTCCGGGAGCCGCTTGGCCCCGAAGAAGAGCAGCACGACCAGCATGATGATCATGATCTCGCCGAAACCGAGATTGCCGAACATGGGACCCGCCTCTCAGAAGAGCGATCGCGCGATCAGGTACGCGACCAGCACGCCGACCAGGCTCATCAGCGAGACATTGAGCCCGATCGGCCCCAGCGTGAAGGATAGCACCAGCAGATCGAGGGAGACAGGGCCGAGGTTGGCCGTCACCGCGGTGGTGAAGAAGTCGCGCGCCACGCTCTCGGGGAGGTACTGCCGGAGCAGCGCGGTGAGGAAACCGCCCACCAGGAATCCGGCCAGCAGAATTCCGAGGTAGAAACCGGGACGTCGGGGTCCGGAAGGCATCAGCGCCGCCGCTCGACCGAGTGGGTGATGCAGGCGCGGAGCGCGTCGCGCGCGGGCCCCGCGGGAATCGAGTCGAGTTCGCGGTCGGCGCGGTCGGCCAGGCGGGAGGCGCGGGCCCGGGCGTAGGTGAGTCCCCCGGCCCGGTCGACCGCGGCAATGACGGCCGCGATCCGGGCGTCCTGCGGCTCGGGCTCGGCCATCAGCTCTTCCACGGCCCGCCGCTCGGCGGGCGTCATGCCCGGCAGTGCAGCGATGAGCGGCAGGGTCACCTTGTGCTCCCGCAGATCGGCGCCGGTCGGCTTGCCAGTCACCGCCTCATCCTCCGTGTAATCGATCAGGTCGTCGACGATCTGGAAGGCCATCCCGAGGGCCTCGCCGAAGCGCCGCAGGGCCGCCCGTTCCGTCGGCCCGGCCTGCAGGGCCCCGACTTCGCACGCCGCCGCGAAGAGCGACGCGGTCTTGGCCCGGATCAGCAGGTCGTACTGCTCCTCGGTGAAGAGGAGCCGGTCGTGGGCCAGGAGCTGGCGCATCTCGCCCACGGTCATCTCGTTGGTCACCCGCGCGAGCACCCGCAGCGCCTCGAGGTCCTCGAGACGGACCAGCTCCACCACCGCCCGGGAATAGAGATAGTCGCCCATGATCACCGACACCTGGTGACTGAACAGGGCGTTGATCGTGGGCATCCCGCGGCGCAGGACCGAGTGGTCCACCGAGTCGTCGTGCACCAGCGTCGCGAGGTGGATGAGCTCGAGCACCGCGGCGAGTGTCGTGGCCCGGGTCTCCCGCGCCCCGGTGGCCTCATCGGACAGGAGCAGGAGCGTGGGCCGGAACAGCTTGCCCTGCCCCTGCAGGAGGTGGGAGTTCACCTCGGCGATGAGGCCGAAGTCGGCCTCGACGATCCGCTTGATCTCGCCGGGCACCTGGGCCAGCCGGGACGCGACCGGCGCCTGCAGCTCGGCGAGCGAGACGGACGCCGCAGGCGTGGTCATGCGCGGCCCTCCTCCCCGAGGCGGCGAAGGCGCTGCCCCAGGTCGCGGAAGCCGATGTCCACGGCGAGCGCGCGCTCGTAGTGCACCCGCGCCTCCACACCGCGCCCCTGCTCCTCCTCCGCGCGGCCGAGCCAGTAGAGCAGGCCGATCTTCTCGTCGTCGCCACCGCCGAGAGTATCCACGGCGCGCCGGAGGATGGCGGCCGCGACCGGGAGCTGGCCCTTCTCGAAGAAACTGACGCCGAGCGCCTCGGCGGTGCGGAGCCGGCCCTCCGG
>JBOHSQ010000264.1:0-9550 GCA_050733295.1 Gemmatimonadales bacterium | reverse complement strand
GGGCCGGCCTCGTCCTGCTGGCCGCGCTGGTGGCGGCGCCGTCGCTCGCGGCCCAGGCGGAGCCGCCCTCGACGGGCGGTGCCACGGCACTGGCGCGCGAGCTCCGCGGGCTCGGGGCGGTGAAGCGGGTGCTGGTCATCGGCGCCCACCCGGACGACGAGGACACCGACCTCCTGGCGGTCCTCGCGCTGGGTGAGGGGGCGGAGGCGGCGTATCTCTCCCTCTCGCGCGGGGAGGGTGGCCAGAACCTGATCGGGCCGGAGCTGGGGGAGGAGCTGGGCATCCTGCGCACCGGCGAGCTCCTGGCCGCGCGCCGCACCGACGGGGCGCGGCAGTACTTCACCCGCGCCTACGACTTCGGGTACTCCAAGTCGCTGGACGAAGCGCTCACCCTCTGGCCCCGCGACTCCCTGCTCAAGGACGTGGTGCGGATCGTCCGGCGATTCCGGCCGCAGGTGGTGGTCTCGATCTTCCGCGGGGCCCGCCGCGACGGGCACGGCCAGCACCAGGCCTCGGGATGGGCGGCGCGGGCCGCGTTCGACGCCGCGGGCGACGGCTCGCGCTTCCCCGAGCTGGCGTCCGAGGAGGGCCTCGCCCCCTGGTCGCCGCTCCGGCTCTACCTCTCGACCCGGTTCGACAGCCTGGAGACGACGGCGCGGCTCGAGGCCGGCGCGCTCGACCCGGTGCTGGGCCAGTCCTATCACCAGATCGCGATGCGCAGCCGGAGCCTGCACCGCTCGCAGGACATGGGGCGGCTGCAACCGGTCGGCCCCTCGCCGGTGCGGCTCGCGCTGCTGACCGACCGCGCCAGCGCCGCGGATTCGTCGCTGGGCCCGTTCGCGGGCCTCGACACCACGTTCACCTCGGCGCTGGGCGGTGAGCGGGCCCGGCGCTTCGCTGGCACGGCCCTCGAGCTCCGCGGGCTGGGGCCCGGCGATGGCCTGTCGGCGATCCCGCGGCTCGACGCCGCCTGGGAATTGCTGAGCGGCGCGCGCGGCGTGGAGGTCGGCGACCAGCGTCTCCGCCTGGCGGAGGCGGAGCGCATCTTCCGCGGGATGCTGCTCGACGCCTGGGCGAACGAACCGCAGGTGGTGCCGGGCGACTCGCTCGACGTGACGCTCACGGTGTGGAATGCAGGCCCGGCCGAGGCGGGCGTCCGGCTGGAACTGTTCTCCGGCGCGGGATGGCCGGTGCCCCAGCCCGATCCCCTGTGCGAGCCGCTCGCCCGCGGCGCGGTCCGCACGGTGCGGGCGCGCGTGCCGGTTCCGGCGGATGCCCACCCGAGCGACCCCTACTTCCTGCGCGCGCCGCGGCACGGTGCGCTCTACGACTGGAGCGGGATCCCCGCGTCGTGGCGCGGCCTGCCGTTCGAGCCCGCGCCGCTCTCCGCCCGACTCGTGCTGTGCGGGGTGCCCGCGCCGCGGGTGCTGAGCTACCGGCCGGTCACCTGGAGAACCAACGACCAGGCCACCGGCGAAGTCCGCCGGCCGATCCTCGTGGTGCCGCGCGTGGGGGTGACACTCCAGCCCGGGATCGCGGTGTGGGCCGCGCGCTCGGGCGGTGAGCGCACCTTCGAGGTGTCCCTCCGCAACGGCGCGCGCGACACCACGCGGGGCACGGTGGCGCTCGAGCTGCCGTCGGGCTGGTGCTGCGGCGAGCCCCAGCCCTTCGTCCTGCAGGGCCCCCGCGCCAGCACGCTGCTCTGGTTCACCGTGCGCCCGCCCAAGGATGCGGAGCCCGGCCGCGTCGCCATCCGCGCCGTGGCCACGGTCAGCGGGGGCCCACCGTCACGCGGGGGCGTGCTGTTGATCGACCACCCGCACGTGGAGCCGCGGGCGCACACCGTCGAGGCCCGGGCCACCGGGACCGTGGTGGACCTCCAGCTGCCCAGGCTCAAGCGGGTGGGGTACGTGCGCGGCGCGGCGGACCGCGTGCCCGAGGCGCTCCAGGGCGTGGGCGTGCCGGTGGAAGAGCTGAGCGGCGCGGCACTCGGCCGGAATGACCTGAACCGGTTCGACGCGATCGTCGTGGGGCCGAGGGCGTGGGAAACAGACAGCGGCCTGATGGGCGACGGCGGCCGGCTGGTGGAGTACGCGGGACAGGGCGGGCTCGTGATCGTGCAGTACCAGCAGCAGCGCTTCTTCCAGGGCGGGGTAGCGCCCTTCCCGCTCGAGCGCGCGCGCCCCGATTCCGCGAACCCGTTCGTGTCGTATCCTCGCGTGGCGGACGAGACGGCGGAGATGCGCATCCTCCAACCCGACTCCCCGGTGTTCACCCGCCCGCACCGCATCGGGCCGGCCGACTGGCACGGCTGGGTGCAGGAGCGCGGGCTCTACTTCGCGCCCAACTGGGATGGGGCCTGGACGCCGCTGCTCGAGACCGCCGACCCGGGCGAGCCGCCGGCGCGCGGCGGCCTGTTGATGGCGCGGGTGGGGAAGGGCGCCTGGGTGTACACCGGGCTGAGCTTCTTCCGCCAACTTCCCGCCGGGGTGCCGGGAGCGTACCGGCTGTTCCTCAACCTGCTGGCGCTCGGGGAACGGTGAGGTGTAGCTGGCTCGCGCTGCTCCTCGCCGTGGGTTGCGGCGACGGGCGCACGCCGGTCGTGGTGTACTCCCCGCACGGAGGCGACCAGTTGCGCCTGCTCGAGCGCGGGTTCGAGGCCGCCAACCCCGACCTCGACGTGCAGTGGCTCGACATGGGGAGCCAGGACGTGCTGGAGCGGCTCCGGTTCGAGAAGGTGAACCCGCAGGCCGATGTCTGGTTCGGCGGGCCCTCCACCATCTTCGACCGCGGCTTGAAGGACTCGCTGCTCGCGCCGTACCGCCCCGCGTGGGCGGACGCGGTGGCGCACGCCGCGCGCGGCCCGGGCGAGAGCTGGTTCTCGCTCTACCGCACACCGGTGGTGATCGTCTACAACGCCGACGCCGTCCCGGCGGACTCCGCCCCGCGGGACTGGGACGATGTGCTCGAGCCCCGGTGGTTTGACCAGGTCCTGATCCGCGACCCGCTCGCGAGCGGGACGATGCGCGCCATCTGGGGCTACATCGTCCAGCGCGAAGAGCACTTTCCCGGCGACACCGCGGGCGGCATGGCGTGGCTCAGGCGGCTGGACGCGCAGACCCGGGCCTACGCCCTCAACCCGGCGATCCTCAACGAGAAGCTGGCCCGGCGCGAGGGCATCGTGACGCTCTGGGACCTGGCCGACGTCCGCATCAGCATGGGGAAGGGGCTGCCGTTTGACTACGTGTTCCCCTCCAGCGGCACCATCGTGATCGACGACGGGATCGGGCTGGTGCGCGACGCGCCCCACGTGGACGCGGGCCGCCGCTTCATCGACTGGGTGGGGAGCCCCGAGGCGGTGCTGCTGGCGGCGCGCCATGTGTTCCGCGTGCCCGCGCGCACCGACCTGCCGGCCGACTCGGTGCCCGCGTGGGTGGCGGAGACCGAAGGGCAGATGGTGGTGGCACCGATGGACTGGGCCCGGCTGAGCAGGGAAGGGCCGGGGCTCATGGCCTACTGGGACCGGCACGTGCGCGGCAGTGGGAGGCGGGTGAAGTGAACGACACCGCCTTCCTGAGCGTGAGCGGGCTGTCGAAGCGCTTCGGCGATCACGCCGCGGTGCGCGACGTCTCGTTCACCCTGTGGCGGGGCGAGATGCTGGCGCTCCTCGGACCCAGCGGCAGCGGCAAGACCACCACCCTGCGCCTGCTCGGCGGCTTCGAGACGCCCGACGCCGGCCGCGTGGTGGTGGACGGCGCCGACGTCACCCGGCTTCCGCCCGCCGAGCGGGGTTTCGGCGTGGTGTTCCAGCACTACGCCCTCTTCCCCCACCTCGACGTGGGCGAGAACGTCGGCTTCGGCCTTGAGAGCCGTTCGGTGCCGGGTGCCGAGCGCGCGGCCCAGGTGCGCGACGGTCTCTCACTCGTGGACCTGGGCGGATTCGAGCGGCGGCGGATCCACGAGCTGTCGGGCGGGCAGCAGCAGCGCGTGGCGCTCGCGCGGGCGCTGGTGGTCCGACCCCGGGTGCTGCTGCTCGATGAGCCGCTCTCCAACCTCGATCCTGCGCTTCGGGAACGGACCCGCCGGGAGCTGCGGCAGCTGATCCGGCGCACCGCCACCACCACCCTGCTCGTGACGCACGAGCAGGAGGACGCCTTCGACCTGGCCGACCGGGTCGCGGTGCTGGAGCGGGGGAGCGTGGCCCAGGTGGGCACGCCGGACGAGCTGTATCACCGGCCGGCCAACGCGTTCGTCGCGCGGTTCATCGGGCGCAGCGTCGAGCTCAAGGGCGAGCTGACCGGGCACGGGTCGCTTCGCGTGGCCGGCGCCGAGCTGCCTGCCCCGGTGCCGGGTGAACCGGGCCCGGTCACCGTCGTGGCGCGGCCCGAATCGTTCCGCCCCGCCGCGGGCGACGAGCCGGCCATCGAGGCCGCGGTGCTGGAACGGCGATTCGCCGGCGCCACTTCGCTCTTCGTGTTCGAGACCGGGTCGGGCGAGAACCTCGAGGTCCTCGCCGACGCCGGTTGGGCGCCCGGCGACCGGCTTCGCCTGGCCCCGTCGGGGCGCGGGATCCACGTCTTCCCCCGGAACGGCGCCCCGTGACGCGGAGAATCGCGCTCGCGGGTTGGGGGCTGGCCCTGCTGCTCGCGTGGCTGGTGGCCTACCCGCTGGTGCTCGTGCTGCTCACCGCGGTCCGCGACGCGGGCGGCTGGACGCTCGAGCACGTCCGCCGCTTTGCAAGTGAGTCGATGGAGTGGTCGGCACTGTGGGGCAGCCTGTGGATCTCGTTCGCCACGGTTGCCCTGGCCGGCGCGATCGGGGTGCCGCTCGCGTTCCTGTTCGGGCGCCACGAGTTCCCCGGCCGGCGCGCGCTCGGCGCGCTGGTGGCGCTTCCGGCGGTGCTGCCGCCGCTGGTCGGCGTGCTCGCGTTCCTGTTCCTGTTCGGCGAGCGCGGGTTCCTGGCCCACCTCGTTGTCGCGGTCGCCGGCCTCGACGAGGCGCCGTGGCGGCTCCAGGGCGCCGGTGCCATCCTGCTGGTCCACGCGTACTCGATGTATGTGTACTTCTACCTGTTCACGCGGGCGGCACTGGCGCGGCTCGACACCGCGCAGCTCGATGCCGCGGCGAGCCTCGGCGCAGGCCGCTGGCGCACCTTGTGGCGCGTGATCCTGCCCGCGCTCCGGCCCGCCATCGCCGGTGCCGCGCTCCTCACCTTCATGACCTCGCTCGGCTCCTTCAGCGCGCCGTACCTGTTCGGTGGCGGGTTCCGGGTGATGACCACGCAGATCGTGAGTACGAGGCTCAACGGCGACGAATCCCTGGCGATGGTCCAGACCTTTACGCTCACCGCGGCGGCCCTGGTGGCCCTGGCACTGTTCCGCCGGCTCGAGGGCGCGGGCGTCGCGTCGAGCGGCGCCAAGGGCGTGGCCCCGGCGCGGACCGAGGTGTCACGGGGATGGCGTCGCGCCGCCGTGGCGCTCGGGGCCGGGCTCGTGGCGGTGGTGCTGCTGCTGCCCCCGCTCACGCTCCTGCTGATCTCGTTCGTCCCGGCGGGGACGTGGACGGTGGAGCCGCTCCCGCCGGAGTGGAGCCTGGGGAACTGGACGGCACTGGTGCGCGATCCCGAGAGGCTCCGGCCCCTGCTCAACAGCCTCTGGATGGCGCTGCTCGCCACTGGCGCCTCGGTGTCGCTCGCGCTCGCGGTGGGGCACTACGCCGTGCGCCGCAAGGTCTCCGCGGGACGGCTGCTGGAGGGATTGGTCACGATGCCCTGGGCGGTGCCGGGCACGGTGTTCGCGATCGCGCTCGCCACCGCGTTCGGCGTGAACGCGCCGTGGGCCGCGCGGGTGGTGCTGATCGGCACGCTGTGGATTCTTCCGCTGGCCTACCTGGTGCGGAACCTGCCCATCACGTCGCGCGCCATCCTTGCGGGATACCGCGGTCTCGACCCCGCGCAGGAGGAGGCGGCGGCGAGCCTCGGCGCGAGCCGGTGGCGTATCCTCCGGCGTGTCACGCTGCCACTCCTGCGCCCGGCGATCGCCGCGGGCGCGGCCCTTGCCTTCGCCACCGCGCTGGGTGACTTCGTGACTTCGGTGCTGCTCTACACCTACCGCACCCGGCCCATTTCGATGGAGATCCTGGCCAGCCTGCGGCAGGCCGACGTCGGGGTGGCGGCGGCCTACGGCGTGACTCTGATGTTGGTGAGCGCGGCCGCCTTCCGGCTGGGCGCCGAGCGGAGCGGAGCGGGATGAGCCCCGCGCCGGCCCCGCCCCCGCCGGACTCCACGGAACCGCTGCAGTTCCACCGGCTCGCGGTGCTGATCGCCGCGAACTTCGTGGACATGCTCGGGTTCGCGATGGTCCTGCCGCTGCTGCCGTTCTACGCGCTGCACATGGACGCGTCGCCGGTGGTGATCGGGTGGATCATTGCGTCCTACTCGATCGCGCAGCTCGCCGCGGCGCCCCTCTGGGGCCGGGTGTCCGACCATTACGGGCGCCGGCCGGCGCTCCTCATCGGCCTCCTCGGATCCGCGCTCGCCTTCCTGGTGTTCGGGTTGGCCGACACGCTGGGTCTGCTCTTCCTGTCGCGCATCGTCCAGGGTGCGAGCGGCGGAACCACGGGCGTGGCGCAGGCCTACGTGGCCGACACCGTCCGCCCGGCCGACCGGGCGCGCGCCCTCGGCTGGCTCTCGGCGGCCACCTCGGCAGGCGTGATGATCGGCCCCGCGGTGGGATCACTCGCGGCGCGGTTCGGGCAGGAGGCCCCGGGGCTGGTGGCGGCGGGGCTCTGCTTCCTCAACGTGCTCTTCGCCTGGCGCTGGCTGCCGGAGTCGCGCCAGCACAGCGAGGCGCCGGAGCGGAAGCCGATCTGGCACGCCGCGTGGCAGGTAGTACGGCACCCGGCGCTGCCGGTGCCCCGCCTGATCTGGATCTACGCGGTGGGGATGCTCGCCTTCACCGGACTTACGTCGGTGTTCGCGCTGTTCCTCGAGGCGGAGCACGGCGTCACCGAGCGCACCATCGGGTACTTCTTCGCCTACATCGGAGCGCTGTCGCTGGTGATGCGGCTCCTGTTCATCGGGCCCATCGTGGACCGCCTGGGCGAGCAGTGGGTGATGCGGCTGGGGGCCGGCGCGCTGGCGCTCGGGATGATCCTCTACCCGGTGGTGAACTCGCTGCCGGCGCTGATCATGATCATGCCGCTGGTCCCGATCGGGACGGCGCTGCTGTTCCCGGCCACCACCGCGCTCATGTCGCGCAACTCCGACCGGCGCGAGCTGGGAACCATCATGGGCACCGCCCAGACGTTCGCCGGGATCTCGCGCGTGCTCGCGCCGCTCGCGGCCACGGCCGCGTTTCAGCGGCTCGGCCACGGAGCACCGTTCTGGCTGGCGGCGGCGAGCCTGATGCTCGTGAGCCTGCTCGCATTCCGCCTCCGCTCGGCCCACATCGAACCGCTCCTGGACTGACCCGAAAGCGCCCGTGACCACCGCCACCCCGCTGCTCCAGCTGCCCACGGATTCCGACGACCTCGCCGCCGCCACCTGGGAGGACATCGTCCCCTGGTTCGACGTGCTCGAGGCCGCACCCCTGGACACGGGCAATGCCCAGACCTGGCTCGCGACCTGGTCGCAGCTCGCCGCACTGGTGCACGAGGCAGCGGCCGCCGCGATGATCGCCTACACCGCCGACACGTCCAGCGAGGGGAAGCGCGCGGCCCACCTGCGCTTCTCCACCGAGATCCTTCCCCGGATGGATGAGCGCGAGGCCGCGCTCGCGCGCCGGATCGTGGCGCTCGGGTGGTCGCGGCCGGAGCTCGACACCACCCTTCGCCGGTTCCGCACTGGGGTCGAGATCTTCCGCCCCGCCAACGTGCCGCGGCTGGGTGAGCTGGAGGCGCTTGCGGCGGAGTACCAGGCGATCACCGGCGGGATGCTGGCGGAGTGGTACGGGGCCCGGCTCCCGCTGCCCCAGCTCCTCCCGCACCTGCGGAGCCCGGACCGGGGCGTGCGGGAGCGCGCGTTCCGCGCGCTCCACCGCCCCTACCTCGATCAGCACGGGAAGCTGGCCGCCCTGTTCGACCGCATGTACCAGCTGCGCCAGGCGGTGGCACGCGAGGCGGGCTTCCCCGACTTCGTGGGCTGGACCTTCGCGGCGCGGCACCGCTACGACTACGGCCCCGACGATTGCGCCCGCTTCCACGCCGCGGTGGAGGAGGTGGTGGTCCCCGCCGCCGGGCGGGCGCTGGAGCGGCGGCGGCGGCGCCTGGGCGTCGACCGGCTCTTCCCGTGGGATCAGCAGGCCGACCCGGATGGCCGGGAGCCGGTGCGCGCGTTTGCCGACGAGGCCGAGTTCATCGCGCGCGCGCGCCGCGTGTTCGACTCGGTGGACCCCGTGCTGGGGCGGCAGTTCGGCGTGATGGCCGAGGAGGACCTGCTGGACCTCTCGAGCCGGGTGGACAAGGCGCCGGGCGGCTACTGCGAGACCCTTCCGGTCCGGGGCCGGCCCTACGTCCACATGAACGCGGTGGGGCTGCTCGAGGACGTGATGACCCTGCTGCACGAGGCGGGGCACTGCTTCCACTCCTTCGCGGCCCACACGCAGCCGCTCCTGTGGCAGCGGCATCCCGGCGCCGAGGCGGCCGAGCTGGCCTCGATGTCGATGGAGCTGCTGGCCCTGCCGTTCGTGGCGCAACCCGGCGGGTTCGTCTCACCGGCCGAGGCCGCGCGCGCCTGGACGGAGCACCTCGAGGACATCCTGCTCACCCTGCCGCACATCGCGTCGGTGGACGCGTTCCAGTCATGGATCTACAGCAGCGGCGAGGGACACGATGCCGCCGCGCGCGACGCCGCGTGGCTCCGGATCCGCTCGCGCTTCGAGACCGGAGTGGACTGGAGCGGGCTCGAGGCAGAGCGGGTGGCGCGGTGGTACCGCCAGCTCCACATCTTCACCTACCCGCTCTACTACATCGAGTATGGCATCGCGCAGGTGGGCGCTCTGCAGGTCTGGCGGAACAGCCTGGCCGAGCCGGCCCGCACCGTGGCCGATTACCGGCGCGCCCTGGCCCTCGGGGCGACCTTCCCGCTGCCCGACATCTACCGCGCGGCCGGTGCGCGGCTGGCGTTCGACGGCACCACGATGGCCGAGCTGGTGGGCCTGGTGGAGGAGCGGCTGGCCGAGCTGGCCGGGGGCTGACCGTTGCCCGGATCGGCGCGCAAGGCGAGATTGTGCACCGACAATGGGCCGGCCGGGGCGCCGGCAACGTGAACCGAACCGCGGAGTGACTGGATGGCGAAGGAAGAGGGCATCGAGATGGAAGGGGTGGTGACGGAAGTCCTCCCCGACCGGAACTACCGCGTCCTGCTGGACAACGGGCACCAGATCCTCGCCTACGCGGCGGGGAAGATGAGCAAGTTCAAGATCCGGGTGCTCGAGGGGGACCGGGTGACGGTGGTGCTCTCGCCCTACGACCTCACCCGTGGCCGGGTGACCTACCGCCACAAATAGCCGGCGCGCAGGGTGAAGAAACGAAGCGGGCCGCTTCCGGGAGG
>JBOHSQ010000263.1:0-8328 GCA_050733295.1 Gemmatimonadales bacterium | reverse complement strand
CGGGTGCTGAGCGTCTCGGGGCTGCTGATCGCGGTGGCGCTCACTTATACCGGCGGCTTGCAGGGCACCGGTGACACCCGGAGCCCGTTGTACATCTCCATTGCATCCCAGATCGTGGTGCCGCTCGGCATCTGCTTCGTGATCCAGCAGACCGGCAGGCTCGACCCCATCGACATCTGGCTCGCGATTCTTGTCGGCCACGCCACTCGCTGCGCCCTGAGCGTCCTCCGATTCAACCAGGGCCGGTGGCGCGACATCGCGGTGGACATCGACGGCCCCCTGCCGGAGGCCAAGTAACTGCGCGCGGAACATCTAGCCCTCGGGAGCGCTCCCGTGGAACCTCGCCTCAGCTTCGTCACCCTCGGCGTCGCCGACCTCGAGCGCGCCACCCGGTTCTACGCCCATGTGCTCGGGCTGCCGCCGGTCTCGCCGTCGAAGGGCGTGAGCTTCTTCGAGCTGGGGAAGACGTGGCTCGCCCTCTTCCCCCGCGACCAGCTGGCGGCCGACGCACGGGTGCCCGATGATGGCCGGGGATTCCCGCGCTTCTCCCTGGCGCACAACGTCCGCTCACCCGCCGAGGTCGACGCGCTGCTCGCGCATGTGGCCGCGAACGGGGGGAAGATCGTGAAGCAGGGAGGAAAGGCGGAATGGGGCGGCTACACCGGCTACTTCGCCGACCCGGACGGCTTCCTCTGGGAGGTGGCATGGAACCCGCACTTCCCGCACGTGTGACGGGATCGCCCCAGGCCCCGGCCGGGGCGGTCGCGATCCGCCGCGGGCGGCTCGACGACGCGGCGGCCATTCGAGAACTCTATCGCGCAGTAGCTGCGACGCCGGGCGGCATCGCCCGCGCGCCGGACGAGGTTACGGCCGAGTATGTCGCGGAGTTTCTCGCCAGCAGCCTGCGACGCGGGGTGCTGCTCGTCGCGGAACTGCCCGGCCTCGAGGGGCTCGCGGGCGAGCTGCACGCCTGGCGCAGTGACCTCCGCGTCTTCGACCACGTCCTCGGCGACTTGACGGTCGCGGTGCATCCGTCGGCGCAGGGCCGGGGCGTCGGGCGCCGCCTCTTCGAGGCACTGATCGACCTTGTCACGCGCGAGCTGCCCGCGGTGTCCCGGGTCGAGCTCGTCACCCAGGAGAGCAACGAGCGCGCGCTCCGGCTCTACGAGTCGGTAGGCTTCCGGCGCGAGGGGAGGCTCGTGGGTCGCATCCGGGCGCCCGGAGGTGGCCTCGAAGCCGACATCCCCATGGCCTGGCTCCGCCCGCCCGGGAGTCCGCCCCCGCGCTGACCTTTCCTCCCACCGACCTGAACTACTCCGCCCTCGAGTTGATGGCCGTCACCGCTCCTGCCTTCGCTGGCGGGCGAGGTTGAACCCCGGGAGCAGGGTGCAAACCGGTTCCGGGAGGTTCCCATGTCCCTCAGTCGCCACGATTTCAGGTGGCGGGCGCTGGCGTTTGCCCCCTTGCTGATGCTGGCTGCGGGCGCGGTCATGAACGTCCAGCAGCCCGCCGGCGACCTTCCGCCCGCGCTGGCCCGCGCCGACCGCACGCCGTCGGGTCCCGTCGAGGCGGAAATGCGAAACGTGCGGTACCACGCCGCGCCAGGGGTCGTCTTGCGCGTCCGGTTCTTGCGTGGGACGCTGGCGCGCACCTCGAGGGATTCCCCGCCCTGGTTCGAGGACCCCAACTCGTTCGTGATCGCCATCGACACGGCGGAGGTCGCCATTGCGCCGGCCAGCCTCGCCGCGCTGCTCAACGGCTACACCTTCGCCTACAAGGGGTCACCACTCCGTCACCTGGAAGTGGATATCGAGGACGGTCAGCTCGAGCAGAAGGGAACGCTCAACAAGCTCATCGACCTCCCGTTCACCATCCGCGCCACCCTGTCGGCCACCCGCGACGGACGCCTCCGCCTCCACCCCACTTCCGTCAAGGTGATCGGTGTCCCGGTGCAGCGGCTGATGGACTTCTTCGGCCTGGAGCTCGACGACCTCGTCAAGGTCAGGCAGGGCCGCGGCATCGAGGTGGTCGAGAACGACTTCCTGCTCGCGCCCGGCGGCCTGCTGCCGCCGCCACAGATCAGCGGACGCCTGATCGCGGTCGGGATCTATCGTGGCGAGATCCGGCAGATCTTCGGATCGTCGGAGCGCCCCGGGCCGCTCCCCGCGATGCATCCACCCGACACCGCGGCGGCCAACTACATGTACTTCCAGGGCAGCGTGCTCCGCTTCGGCAAGCTGTCGATGGTGGAGACCGAGCTGCAGATCGTCGACGGCGATCCGAACGACGCGTTCGACGTGTACCTGGCCCAGCTCAACCGGCAGTTGTCCGCCGGCTACAGTGTCAACCAGTCGGACTTCGGTGTGGTGACCACCATGCCGGACTATGCCGACCTCGCCCGACCCGGCGGTCCTGCCGGCCGCTGACGTCCGAAGCCGCCCGGCCGCTGCCACCCGTGTCGTGATCCCCATCCCGGTTTCGCACTCGGAGGCAGGAAGTTCACGCCGAACCGGGAGGGAACCCGAATGCCGTTGATCCGCCGACCCGCCAGCACCGCCTCTCGTGTCGGGCTCGCCTGCCTGACCGTCGTGGTTCTGCTTGGCGCTGCCTTCAGCCCGACTCCGGCGCCTGCCGGGCGCCCCGTCGTCCCGTCGCCGGGCCCTGTGGCCCCGCCGCCGTCCTTCGCCGAGGTCGGGCTCCCCACCGGCGTGCGCATGCGTTACGCCGTACAGGGCAGCCCGACTGGCCAGCCGGTGATCCTGCTCCACGGCTACAGTGACTCCTGGTTCTCCTGGAGCCGGGTGCTGCCGCTGTTCCCGGCCAACCTGCGAGTGTACGCGCTGGACCTGCGGGGCCACGGCGGCACCAGCCGCCCGGAGACGGGTTACCGCCTCGCGGACATGGCGGGTGACGTCCTCGCCTTCCTCGATGCGCAGGGCATCCCCCGTACCGCGGTGGTGGGGCATTCGATGGGAAGCCTCGTGGCGCAGCACGTCGCCGCCCGGGCGCCCGGGCGTGTCTCCCGACTGGTCCTGGTCGGTTCCACGCCCGTGGTGAGCGAGGAGCTCGCCACGCAGCTGGGGGAGGCCCTGGAGGCGATGGATGGCTCGGTCTCCGAGGAGTTCGCCCGGGAATTCCAGGCGAGCACGATTTTCCATCCCGTACCCGACGAGTTCTTCCGTGAGGTCGTGGCAACCAGCCTGAGCGTTCCCCTGCCCGTCTGGAAGGCTCTGCTCATCGGTTTCTCGGCCCCCGGCTCCGGCGCCGAGCTCGCCCGGATCTCCACCCCGACCCTGCTCCTCTGGGGAACGCGCGACGCCTACTCCCTCAGGGCCGACCAGGACGCGCTCCTCGCCGGCATCGCCGGCTCGCGACTCCTGCCCTATGCGGAAACCGGCCACGCCCCCCACTGGGAGCGGCCGGAGCAGTTTGCCCGCGACGCCGTGGAGTTCATCGCCGTCCCCTGAGCGCTGTCGGGAAACCCGTCCCGGTTCCGCATCGGATGCAGGAGGTCCGATGCTGAACTGGGATGAGGTCCCGAAGCCGCGGCAGCGAATCCGGCAGGCGCCCCGCCGCCGGCCGGCCGTACAGCAGTCGATCACCCTCCTCGCGATCGCAGTGCTGGTGGCTTCCGGCGCCGCCCCCGCGCCGGCAAGCCTTCCAGTTTCGTCGCCGGGCCGCCCGGCGGCCGACCCGCCCAGCTTCGCCGAGGTGCAGCTCTCCACCGGGATCCGCTTGCGCTACGCGGTGCAGGGCGACCCGGAAGGGAGGCCCGTGATCCTGCTGCACGGTGTTACCGATTCCTGGTTCTCCTGGAGCCGGATCCTGCCGCTCCTGCCGTCGGCGTGGCGGGTGTATGCGCTCGACCAGCGCGGCCTTGGCGGCACCAGCGCTCCCGGGTCGGGTTACGGCCTCCCCGCCCTGGCGGACGACGTCGTCGCGTTCCTCGACGCAAAGGGGATCGAGCGTGCCACCGTCATCGGCCACTCGATGGGAAGTCTGGTGGCGCAGCACGTCGCCGCCGGTGCGCCGGAGCGCGTCTCGCGCCTGGTGCTGGTGGACGCGGCGATCGCGGGCTTCTTCGCCCCGGATGCCCGTGCCGACCTCGCCCGCATCTCCGCCCCGACCCTCCTGTTGTGGGGCAAGCGCGACGCGGTATTCTCCCGGGGCGACCAGGAGGCGCTCCTTGCCGGCATCGCCGGGTCGCACCTGATCACGTATCCGGAGACCGGGCATGCACCCCATTGGGAACGGCCGGACCAGGTCGCTCGTGATCTGCAGGCCTTCCTCGCGGGCCGCTGACGCCCGACTGGTCGCCTGGCTCGCCCTTACCGCCGCCTTCACTCCGTCGAGCGCACCCGCCCAGGTCCCGGTTGCCGAGCGCGACCTCGCCCTCGCTGTCGAGCGCGAAGTCGAGCGGATCGCGGCGCGGGGTTCGATCTGGCCCGGCTACGCTCCCCTCGCGGTGCCACTCGCCGTCTACACCGGCGGGGCCACCTTCCTGTTCCGCCATCCCGCCCCGCCGGAGGGCTTCACGGCTGTCGCGCCGGGAGACACGGGAGCGAGGGCCTGGACCGGCCGCCACCCCTCCGCGACGTCCAACTCGAGTGCGGATATCGGAGGCACCTTGTCCGCCACCATCCTCGCCGATGGCGAGCGTGCCAGGCGCCCGCCGGCGGACCTCGCGGCCGTCGCCATTCACGAGGCTTTCCACGTCTACCAGCGCGCCCGCCATCCGGGGTGGAGCGGCAACGAGGGAGACCTGGTGCTGTATCCGGTGGACAACGCCGAGCTGCTGACACTCCGCCGGCTCGAGAGCGCGGCCCTCCGGCGGGCACTCGCGGAGCGCGACTCCGCCCGGGCCGCGTGCGGGGCCGCGGCGGCGCTCGAGTATCGCCGTGCACGGTTCGCGGCGATGGACTCGGCCTTCGTCGCCTATGAGCGGTTGAGCGAGCTGAACGAGGGCCTGGCCACCTGGGTGCAGCTCCGCGCCGCCGGCCGCACCACGGTGGAAATCCCGCAGCGGGAATTCGCGCCGGAGGATGTCCGGCTGCGGATCTACGCAGTGGGTCCCGCGCTCGCGTTCCTGCTGGACCGCTTTTCCCCCGGGTGGCGGGAATCGCTCGAGGCCCGGGACACGCAGAGCCTCGACGGCATGCTCGCGATGGCCCTCGCGGGCGAAACCGGCAACTGCGCCATCCCGGGGCGCGAGGCAGCCGCGATCGAGCGGGACGCCGCTCGCGACGCCGCGGCGGTGGTGGCCGCACGGGCCGAGCGCCGCCGCGCATTCGACGCGCTGCCGGGATGGAAGGTGATCGTGCAGGCGGCGGATGGTCAGCCGCTCTGGCCCCAGGGATTCGACCCGCTCAACCTGCAGCTGGTGGAGGGCGGCCTGCTCCACGGACGGTTCCTGCGCCTGGGGAACGAGATCGGCTCGCTCGAGGTCGTGGACGGCCCCGGAGCCGACATCGAGGCCCTGACCGTCGCGGCTGGATCCCACCCCCTCTTCAACGGGGTGAGCCGGGTGACGATCACGGTCGGCCTCCGCCCCACCGTCGAGGCGAGCGAGGGCCGGGTCCAGCTCCGCGCCCCCGGGTTCACGGCGAGCTTCGCCCGCGCCACCGCCCGCGAATCGGACTCGACCGTCCTGGTGGATCTCGCCCGCTCCCCCTGAGTCTTGCCCGTCCTGCCCGTCCTGCCCGCCCTGCCCGCCTCGCCCGCCTCGCCCGTCCCGTCCCGTCCGCCTGAAACTTCCCCCCCGTCTCCCTGAGTAGGTTCTAGCGTCCCGCCCCACCCGGAGTCCCGATGCGCGTCACCCTGCCCCTGCTCGCCGCCCTGGGCGTTGCCGCGCCCCTCGCCGCGCAGGGCCCATCGCCCTCGACGCCGCCGGCCATTACTCTGGGCACGGCCCGCACGCTCCACTCGAGCATCCTGGGTGAAGACCGGCCCTACTTCGTCTACCTGCCCGAGGGCCCGCGCCGCGGTCCGTTCGCCTTGATCGTGCTGCTCGACGGCGATGCCCAGTTCCATCACACCACCGGCATCGTCCGATTCCTGACCGACCAGGGCCGCATGCCCCAGGCGCTGGTGGTGGCGGTCCCCAATACCACCGACCGCACCCGGGATCTCACCCCGCCGGCCCAGGACAGCGCCGCACTCCGGACCACCTTCCCCACCGCCGGTGGGGCCGACCGGATGCTCGGCTTCCTCGCCGACGAGCTCCTCCCGGAGGTGGAGCGGACCTACGGCGCGTCGCCCTTCCGCGTGCTCATCGGGCACTCGTTCGGCGGCCTCTTCGCGGCTCACGCCCTGGTGGCCCGCCCCATGTTGTTCCAGGGATACATCGCCATCAGTCCGTCGCTCTGGTGGGACGGCGGCCGCTACGCCGACAGCCTCGCCCGGCGCGGCGGGGACGGGTCGAATCCCTCGCCGTGGTTTTACGCGACCATGGGAGGCCAGGAGCCCGAAGTGCAGCTCGTCCCGTTCGGGCAGGTCGCCAGGGCGACCAACCGGCCGGATTGGCGGCTCCTGATGCTCCCCGAGGACGACCACGGCAGCACGCCGCACCGCAGCACCTACGACGGTCTCGAGACCATCTTCCGGCCCCTTCGACTCCCGGTGGACTCCCTGGTCGCCCTCGGGATCGCCGGCCTCGACCGCCGGTACACCGACCTGTCGGCTCGCTACGGGCTGTTCAACGGGACTCCGGAGCCGGCCCTCAACGCCCTGGGCTACCGGCTTCTCGCCGAGGGGCCCGGCCATGCGGCCGACGGAGTCGCGGCCTTCCGCGAGAACGCGCGGCGTTTCCCCCGCTCAGCCAACACCTACGACAGCCTGGCCGACGGCTTCCTCGCCCTGGGCCAGCGCGAAACCGCGCTCGCCTGCTTCGCCAACGCCGTTCGAACCGGGCGCGCCTACCCGAACGAGGGTGGAACCATCGCTGGCAGCGTCATCGCCCCGCTTTCGCTGGGCCGGATGGTCACCCTCGCGCGCGAGCTCGGCCGGCCCGTCTGGTCCGCCGAAGCCATCCCCGCGTCTGTCGAAAGGGATTGCCTGAACGGCAAGTCGGGCTGACGCGGAACCTCCCCCCGGGCACGGCGCCTCGCCGGTCGCCGGTGCCGTGCCTTGGCGTCTGGCCATCTCTCGGGACGGGACTTACCTTTTCCCGTCCCCCAGACGCCCATGACCTCGCGATCGACCCTGCTGCTCATTCTGGCTCCGGTTTCCCTCGCCGAAGTCGCCGCCCAGTCTGCGCTGCCGCGCGATCTCACGCCGCGCCGGCGCACCGTGGAAGTGACGCTCGCCGCCGGCGCCGCCCGGCTCGAGCTCGTCCCCGGCACTGCCACGGAAGTCTTCGCCTACAACGGGACCGTCCCTGGCCCGGTCCTCGAGTTTCGCGAGGGCGACCACGTCGTGGTGCATTTCCGGAACGACCTGCCGGTGCCGACCACCGTCCACTGGCACGGGCTTCACCTTCCTTTCGCCTCCGACGGCAGCCCCTTCCATCCGGTGGCACCTGGCGAATCCTACGACTACGAGTTCGACATTCCGCCCGGAACTGCCGGGACGTACTGGTACCATCCCCATCCCAACCATGAGACCGGAGTGCAGGTCGCCCGTGGGCTTTACGGCGCCATCGTCGTCCGCGCGCCCGACGACCCGCTCGCCCGCCTCCCGGAGCAGGTGCTGGTCCTTTCCGACAATCGCTTCAACACCGACGGCTCGCTCGACCTCCCCGACCCGCATTCACACGCCGGCAGGGTGGACCGCGAGAACGGGCGCGAGGGGCCCATCCTGCTGGTGAATGGGCGCGCCATGCCGGAGCTCGTCATCCGGAGCGGCGAAGTGCAGCGTTGGCGGGTGGTCAACGCCTCGGCCGGCCGGATCTACCGGCTCTCGCTCGAGGGCCACCCATTCCTGTTCGTGGGAACCGACGGCGGACTGTTCGAACGGCCGGTCGAGGTGACGGACATCAAGGTCGCGCCGTCGGAACGGGTGGAGATCCTGGTACGGGGCACCGGCCCCCCGGGCTCGAGCGTCCTCCTGCAGGACCTGCCCTACGACCGCTACATCCCGCAGACCAGGCCCACCGCGTGGAACTCGGCGCGGCCGCTGCTCACCCTCAGGTACTCGGCCGTGAGGCCGGGCGGCCGGGCCGTCGAGATTCCCTCCACGCTTCGTCGCGTCGAGGTCCTCGATCCCGCAAGGGCCACCGCAACCCGGCTGATGGTTCTCTCCCAGGGCCTCATCAACGGCCGGATGATGGACATGGAGCGCGTGGACGTCGGCGCCACGCTCGGCGCGACCGAGATCTGGGAGGTCGAAAAC
>JBOHSQ010000262.1:0-3425 GCA_050733295.1 Gemmatimonadales bacterium | reverse complement strand
GCGGTATACTGGAGCCAGTCCTAGGGAGGGCGGCATGGTCCGGCTCATCAAGCGGTACGGCGGCGGCAGCCGCAAGCTGTACGACACGGAGGCCAGCCGGTACCTCTCGCTCGATGAGCTGGCGGCGCTGGTCCGGGGCGGGCACGAGGTCCGCGTGGTGGACAGTGCCACCGGTGAGGACGTCACCGGGCAGGTCCTGGCCCAGGTCATCTACGAGGGGGAGAAGCGCGGCATCAGCTTCCTCTCGCCGGCCATCCTGCATGATGTCATCCGCCGGGGCGAGGCCGTGGTGGCGGCGCGGGTGGAGCAGCTCCAGGCCGGCGTCGACCGGCTGATGAAGGGCTCCGCCGAGCGCCTGCCCGCGGTCCGCGACCTCCGCCAGGAGTTCGAGGCCCTGCAGGAGGGGCTCGAGAGCCTCGAGGCGTCGCTCGCGGCGCTGGAGGGCCATCGCGGTGTGGAAGGGCGGCCGGAGAGCCGCCGGAAGCGGGCCCGGTCACGCTGACCGGACCAGAGCGAAATTCAACCGGCCGCTCCCGCGGCCTGCATGAGGAGGAGCACATGGCTCGCAAGGCAACCCGGAAGTCCGGGCCGGCGGTGAAGGAAACGGCCCAGCAGATCTACCTCGCAGGGCTCGGCGCCCTGGCCAAGGCTGGTGAGGAAGGCACCCGGCTCTTCGACGAGCTGGTCGAGCGCGGCAACGACCTCGAGCGCACCGGCCGCGCCAAGGTGGAGCAGGCCCTCGGGCGCGTGCGTGGGCTGCGGACCGACGCGCGTCAGGTCATCGGCCGCGTCACCTCCCCGCTCGACGAGGGCATGACCACCGCCATGCACAAGCTTGGCGTGCCCACCCGCCGGGAAATCCAGGCGCTTACCCGCCGGGTCGAGGAGCTGACCCGGGTGGTCGAGCACCGCGGCCGTCGCGGGACCAAGGCCGCCAAGCGGACCCGCAAGGCCGCCCGCTAGGCTCCGAAGTGGGACACGGCCGGCGGCGCCGGCGCGGGCGGGGCATCGGCCTCGCCCTCGCGGGTGGCGGGCCGGGGGGCGCCGTCTACGAGATCGGCGCCCTTCGCGCCCTGGAAGAGGCCATCGAGGGTTTCGACCCGAATGGCCTCGACGTCTACATCGGGGTGAGCGCCGGCGCGTTCGTGGCCGCCTCCCTGGTGAACGGGCTCGCACCCGCGCAGATGGTCCGCGCGCTGGTGGCGCGCGAGCCTGGCATCCATCCCTTCACGCCCCAGACGTTCTTCACTCCAGCGTACCGGGAGTGGGCCCGCCGCAGCACGATGATTCCGGGCCTGGTGGCGGACGCCCTCGTGCAGCTCACCCGCGCTCCCGAGGACCAGCACTTCCTCGAGTCGCTCGGCCGACTGACCCGCGCCCTGCCCCTCGGGCTGTTCGACAACGAACCGCTGCGGCGGTGGCTCGCGCAGGCCTTCGCCCTGCCCGGACGGACCGACGACTTCCGGCAGCTGGAGCGCCGGCTCTACGTCATCGCCGCCGACCTCGATGCCGGTCGCCCGGTGCGCTTCGGCGAACCGGGCCTGGACCACGTCCCCATCTCCACGGCCGTGCAGGCCAGCAGTGCGCTTCCCGGTCTGTACCCGCCGGTCACGGTCGAGGGCCGGCACTGCGTCGATGGCGTCCTGCTCCGCACCGTCCACGCCTCGGTGGCGCTCGAGCACGGCGTGGACCTGGTGCTGTGCGTCAACCCGCTCGTGCCGGTGGACCTCGACCGGGGCATCAAGCGCGGCGTGATCAAGCGCGGGGCCCTGGTCCGGCGTGGGCTCCCGACGGTGATCGAGCAGACGTTCCGCACCCTCATCCATTCCCGCCTGGAAGTGGGGATGCGCCGCTACGACGAACGGTGGCCCCACGCGGACGTGGTCCTGCTCGAGCCGGACCGGGACGAGTACGAGATGTTCTTCGCGAACATCTTCAGCTTCGCGGCCCGGCGCCAATTGATGGAGCTGGCGTGGCGCGCCACCCGGCGCGACCTGCGCCGCCGGGCGCGACACCTCGACCCGGTGCTGCGGCGGCACGGCCTTCGCCTCCGGCTGGACGTCCTGGAAGATGAGGCGCGATCGCTCTGGGAAGGCGTGGGGCTGGACGCGGAGGGCCGGCACCTCCGGATCACCCGCGGACTCAGCGAGGCGCTGGACCGGCTGGAAGCTGCGCTCGACGCCGCGCCCTAGGCGGAACTTCCGGGGGTGAGCGGAGGCTGCCGGGTGGCGGCCGGCGCACCGCGGACCATGGCGATGTAGTCGGTCGTCGCAGGCTCGAATCCCGACGCCCGCAGCAGCAGGGCCACCTGGCCCCGATGGTATTGCCCGTGGAGCGCGGCTTGCAGGAGGATGTCGCGCACGGTGGAACGGAAGGCCTCTCCCGCCGAATTGACGTAGGCAACTTCCTCCTCCAGCTGGTCGGCGGAGGTCAGCCGTTCCAGGTACCGATCCCAGTTGCGGTGGCTTCGCTCGGTCCACGTCGCGCATTGCTCGATGTCGAAGTCGGGCCACACCGGAATGACCGGCGTCCGTGCCTCGAGCCTCGCCAGCCAGACTTCTTCCGCGCCCAGGACGTGAGCGAAGAGATCCCGTGCCTGCGTGGGCTGGCCGTTGGAGGCCCTGAGCGCGGCGAGCGCGCGTTGGTCCGACCAGCGCAGATGCTCGAACAGGGAAACGATCGCCTCCAGCATTTCAGTGCCCCAGGCGGAGGGTGATACCGTCGCGCCGCAGCTCGAGGACGGCAGGTTGGTTCCGGAGATCCATCGTGGCCTCATCGAGGGTGTGAAACACGAACGCCAGGCGGTCGGGCGAGAGCCACTGTGGGGCGGATGCGCCCCACCGTCCGCCACCGTCCAGGGCCCACTCGAGCTCCAGACCGGTGGGGGTGACGCGCCAGACCTGGAGCCCGCTCGGGGTGTAGGCGGCGACCAGGTCGACGTTGGCGGCCGCCAGCCGCTCGGAGTCCGGCGAGACCGCCGGAAGGTCGAGCAGGTCCACCTGGTTTCCAGTCCGCGCGTCGACGGCAACGACCGCGCGTCCCTCATAGAGGTCGGCGTGGACCAGGTGCTGCCAGACCGCCGGCCGGTACCCTCCGTAGCGATAACGCACGAAGGTGTCCGCCGACGTGGTGTCGTCCTCCAGCACCTCGACCCCCTGCTCGGTCCGGATCGCGATGCCGGTCTCGGTCCGAACTGCCCGCCCGTCGGACCGGACGAGCAGGCTCTCCTCCACCTCCCGCCAGCAGCGGTCGGGATCCCCCGGCGCCGCAGCCCCCGAATCAGCCTCCCAACAGGCGGCGTAAGCATCCGCCGGAGCCGGCGAGAGATCCGGGACGGCGCCCCTCCCGGCGCAACCGGCGGCCGCCACCAGCAGGGCGGCTCCTGCCACACAAGCGGGGCGCCGCATCACCGCCCCCCGCCAGCC
>JBOHSQ010000261.1:0-4979 GCA_050733295.1 Gemmatimonadales bacterium | reverse complement strand
GAGGTGACCGACGAGGTGATCCGCCTGGGGGGCACGCCCAGCGGCGAGCACGGCGACGGGCGCCTCCGGGCGCGGTTCGTGGAGCGGGTGTACGGTCCGGAGGTGATGGCGCTGTTCCGGCAGGTGAAGGACACGTTCGACCCCGATGGCGTGCTCAACCCCGGCGTGAAGCTTCCCGCAGGCCAGCCCGTGCTCGGTCCGTTCAAGGTCGGATCCGCCGCGGCCCCGCTGCCTGCGGACATCGAAACCGAGCTCCGCCGGATCGAGGTGGAGGGCGGGTACGCGCGCGCGAGGCTCGAGATCGCGGACCGCAGCACGACCTGACGACGGATTCGCCGGATTTCGCCGTTTCACCTTGGCGCATCGTGACCGGGCACCCGGCACCTCCGGACACCCGGCACCTGTCGATCCCGGCGGGGGTCGTTCGACGTACCAGTGGAGCCGGGAACGGACCCGGCTCGAGAACCCAGGGAGACACACCATGCGGTACATGATCATCGTGAAGGCCACCAAGGACTCCGAGGCGGGCAAGATGCCCGAGGAGAGCATGTTCGCCGAGATGGCCACCTACCACGAGGAGCTGGCCAGGGCCGGCGTCCTGCTCGACGCCTCGGGCCTGCAGCCGACTTCGAAGGGGTTCAAGGTCAAGTACGCCGGGAACAAGCGCACCGTCGTGGATGGGCCGTTCGCCGAGTCGAAGGAGCTGATCGCGGGCTACACCCTGATCCAGGTGAAGTCGCACGAGGAGGCGGTGGAGTGGGCCAGGCGGTTCCCCAACCCCACCGGCCCGGGCATCGACACCGAGATCGAGGTGCGCAGGCTGTTCGAGCTGGAGGATTTCGAGCCGAACCCGCAGCTCGAGCGCTTCCGCGAGCTGGGCGTGTCGTCCGAGAAGGTGAGCCGCAAGTAGCCGACAGCGAATAGCGTATATTCCCGCATGCGTCAGTACCTCGCCCTGGTCCAGTCGGTCCTCGATCGCGGCGCCGAGAAGGCCGACCGCACCGGCACCGGCACGCTGAGCCTCTTCGGTTGGCAGATGCGGTTCGACCTGGCCGAGGGGTTCCCGCTCCTCACCACCAAGAAGCTCCACCTCCGCTCCATCGTGCACGAGCTGCTCTGGTTCATCCGGGGCGAGACCAACGTGCACTGGCTTCGCGAGCACGGGGTCACCATCTGGGACGAGTGGGCCGATGCCGAGGGCGAGCTGGGGCCGGTCTACGGCAAGCAATGGCGGCGGTGGCAGGCCCCGGACGGGCGCGTCATCGACCAGCTCGGCGACGTCGTCCAGCAGATCCGCGCCAATCCTGATTCCCGGCGCCTCATCGTGAGCGCGTGGAACCCCGCCGACATTCCGGCCATGGCGCTCGCGCCCTGCCACGCCCTGTTCCAGTTCTACGTCGCCGAGGGCCGGCTCTCCTGCCAGCTCTACCAGCGCAGCGCGGACGTCTTCCTCGGGGTACCGTTCAACATCGCGTCCTACGCGCTGCTCACGCTGATGGTGGCGCAGGTGACCGGGCACGCGCCAGGCGAGTTCATCCTCACGCTGGGCGACGCGCACCTTTACCGGAACCATTTCGAGCAGGCCCGGCTGCAGCTTTCCCGGGAGGTGCGTGCCCTGCCCCGGCTCACGCTCGACCCCTCGATCACCGCGCTCGAGGACTTCCGCTGGGAGCACGTCATCCTCGAGGACTACGCCCCGCACCCGCACATCCCCGCGCCCGTCGCGGTATGAACGTCGCCCTGGTCGCGGCCATGACGGAGGACCGCGTCATCGGCCGCGGCAACGGGCTGCCCTGGCACCTCCCCGAGGACCTGCGCCACTTCAAGCGCCTGACCCTGGGCCACCCCGTGATCATGGGGCGCAAGACCTGGGAGTCGGTGGGCACCCCGCTCCCCGGGCGGCACAACATCGTCATCACCCGCCAGCGCGGCTATCACGCGGAGGGCGCGAACGTCGCACCCTCGCTGCAGGCGGCGCTCGGGCTGGTGCGCGACGAGCCCGAGGTGTTCGTGGTGGGCGGGGCCGAGATCTACGCGCAGGCGCTTCCGCTGGCGGACACGATCCACCTCACGGTGATCCACACCCGGGAGGTTCCTGGCGACGCGCACTTCCCGCCGTTCGAGGGCCCCGACTGGGCGCTCGCCGAGGAGCGGCAGCATCCCGCCGACGAGCGGCACGCCTGGCCGCTCAGCTTCCGACGCTATGACCGGAGGAGGGAGGGCGGGAAGGCGAGAGGGCGATAGGGGCGCCCCTTCATCCCTCCTTGGCTTTCTTTTCACCCGTGCCACATCAACTTGCCCTGGTGCGGCTGAAAGTGAGGCGAATATGCGACGAGTCCAGCTTGTGCTGCTGGCGGCCAGTGCCTTCGCGGTGGCCGCCTGCGACGACGACGAAACCGGCCCCGATGGCCGGTCGGAGGTGACACTCAGCGTCACGACCGAGCCGGCGGCGGCGCCCGGCCTCAGCCTCGACGAGACCATTACCGTCGGCGACGACGTGCTGGTCCTCGAGTCGGTGCAACTCGTGCTGCGCGAGATCGAATTCGAGCGCTCCGAGTCATCCATCGACTGCGACGAGGTGGAGGACGACGACGATTGCGAGGAACTGGAGGTGGGACCAATTCTCCTGGACGTTCCGCTGGGCACCGGGATCGGGCAGGAGCTCACCGTGGTGGTGGATACCGGCCACTACGACGAGCTCGAGTTCGAGATCCACAAGCCGGAGGACGACGGGGACGACGCCGATGCCGCTTTCATCGCCGCGCATCCCGAGTTCGAGAATGTGAGCATTCGGGTCACCGGCACCTTCAACGGCACCCCGTTCACCTACGAGACCGACCTCAACGTGGAGCAGGAGCACGAGCTTTCGCCGCCACTCATCGCGGCCGAGTCCGGGTCGGTGAACGTGACGCTGCTGGTGGACGTCTCGACCTGGTTCCTGGATGCGGCAGGGACGGCCCTGGTGGATCCCGCGACGGCGAATTCGGGTGGTGTCAACGAGAGCCTGGTGGAAGACAACATCGAGCAGGCCATCCACGCCTTCGAGGATGACGACTCCGACGGGATGGAGGACTGAGGGGTGGTTGGCGTCTCCTCCGCCCGCGGGATAGACTTGGGCGAATGCTGCTCTCCCGCCGACTGCCCGCCGTACTCCTCCTTGCAATGCTGCCCGGTCTCCCGACCATCTCGGCCTGTGGCCGGGTGGACGCACCCCCTCCGACCTCCACCCAGGGCATGGCGACGGTCGACTCGCTGCCGGTCCTGCCGCCCTCCTATGTAAGCGCGCCGGTGTCCTTCGACCTGAACCCGGTGCTGGCCGATATCGAGGCACGGTTGCCGCGCCGCATCGGCAGTCTCGAGAAGCGGATGAAGGTCCCGGGAAAGCCGCTGCTCGTGGCAGTCGAGCTCGAGCGCCGGCCGCTGCGCTTCACGTTCGGCGAGAACTCGGTGGCGGTCGAAGCGGTCTTCGGATACCGCGGCAAGGCCTGGCTCAATACGCCGGTGAAGCCCTCGGTGTCCTGCGGAATGGAAGGGCCGCCTCCCCGCGTCCGGATCCGGGTCGCCTCGGAGTACAGCGTGGACTCCACCTGGCGCGTGCGCACCCGCTCGCGCGTGGTCGACATGGCGCCGCTCACGTCGGAGCCGCGCGACCGCTGCCAGATCTCCCTGCTCTCCGTCGACGTCACCGACGAGATCGTCTCGGGGGCGCGGGGCGCGATCGAGCAGCAGCTTCGCGCAGTCGACCGCCGGCTATCCCGCGTGGACCTCCGCACGCCGGTCTCCGATCTGTGGCGCATGCTCCAGCAGCCGCTCCGGATCACTGACAGCACGGTGTGGCTCCTGATCGACCCGCTGGCGGTGGCGCTCGGCCCCATCGTGCCCCGGGATTCGGGTGTGGTGGCCGACGTGGCGCTGCTCGCCCGCCCGCGGTTCGTCTCCGGCCCGCGCCCGCCGGACGGCGATGCGCCCCTGCCGCCATTGGGCCGCGCCCAACCCGGACCCGACACCGCGCTGGTGCTGGTCGAGGGGCTGCTCCGCTACGGGCCGGCGACGGATATCCTGCGGAAGGAACTGCGCGGGGAGAGGGTGCGGGTGGGCTGGCGCTGGATCACGGTCGGCGACCTGACCGCGGTGCCGGCCGGCAACGGGCGCATCGCGCTGGGGGTGGACCTGGCCGGGACCTTCGTGCGCGGCCGGGTCTGGTTCTCCGGACGGCCGGCGTTAGACCCCACCACCCGGATGATCACCATCCCCGACCTCGAGCTGGATGTGCGCTCCCGCGACGCCCTGCTCCGGGGACTTGCCTGGGTGGCCGATGGCCCGCTCACCGGATGGATTCGATCGAAGGCGCAGATCCCCGCCGACACCCTGCTCGCCGCCGCCCGCGCCGAGGCCAACAAGGCGCTGGTGCGCGAGCTCGCGGACGGCGTGCGGCTGGTCGGGGCGGTCGTGGAAGCGGAGCCGCTCGACGTCACCGCGTCAGTCGAGGGCCTTCTGGCCCGGGCCCGTGGCGCGGCGCAGCTGCGCCTGGACATACGGCAGGAGAACCTGATTCCGGCCAGGAAGTGAACGGGGGCGGGGCCCGTTCACCGTGGTTCACGCCTCTTCCTTCCCGTTCTTCTGATTCTCCGCCGCCACCTTCGCCGCGACGTCCGGCGGCGCTTCGACGTAGCCGTGGAACTTCTTCCGGAACGTCCCCCGCCCGTGCGTGATCGAATGCAGGGTCGTGCTGTACTTGTACAGCTCGGCCTCGGGCAGGATGGCGCGCACGCGGGTGAGCCGGCCGTCGGCCTCGGTGCCGAGGATTTGACCGCGGCGTGAGCTGAGGTCGCCCATCACGTCGCCCAGCACCTCGTCCGGCGTCCACACTTCCACGTCCACCAGCGGCTCGAGCAGGATCGGGCGGGCCTTCGGAGCCACGTTCCGGAACGCCAGGATCCCGGCCATCTTGAACGACATCTCGTTCGAGTCCACGTCGT
>JBOHSQ010000260.1:0-6404 GCA_050733295.1 Gemmatimonadales bacterium | reverse complement strand
GGGTCTTTCTCCAGGCACCGGCTCACCGCGAGTGTCAGGTCTTCCGGCACGTCGCCGCGCTTGGTACTGACCATCGGCGCGGGCTCGGTGATCTGCTTCATCAGGATGCCGGCGACGGTGGGTGCGTGGAAGGGCAACTCCCCGGTCAGCATCTGGTAGCTCACGATGCCCAGGCTGTAGAGGTCGGAGCGGCCGTCGATCTCGCGCTCCCCTGCCGCCTGCTCCGGGCTCATGTACGAAGGCGTGCCGATGGCGATGCCAGCGCCCGTGAGCGTCGCCCCCGAGGCGGCCGACAGCGCCTTCGCAATGCCGAAGTCGGTCACCATCACCCGGCCTCGGGTGCCCTCGAGCAGGATGTTGTCCGGCTTGATGTCGCGGTGGATGACCGAGAGCGCATGGGCGGCGCTGAGCGCGTCCGCCGTCTCCTTCATGATGCGCCGCGCTTCTTCCACCGGGAGGGCGCCGCGTCGCTTGAGCCGGCCGCCCACCGACTCGCCGTCCACGTACCCCATCACGAAATACACCAGGCCGTCGACTTCGCCGACGTCGTGGATGGGCACGATGTGAGGATGGGACAGCCGTGCGGCCGTCTGCGCTTCGCGGGTGAAGCGCTCCCGGATGTCCTGCTGGAAGGCGAGCTCGGGCGGCAGGACCTTGATCGCGACTCGCCGATGCAGCCGCTCGTCCCGGGCCCGGTACACCACGCCCATTCCTCCGCGGCCGATCTCGCCCTCGAGCGTGTACGCCTTGTCGAGGGCCTGCGCGAGTCGGCCGGCGAGAGACTTGTCCGTGCTGTCGGCCATCCCCGAGGCGACCTCGCTGGGCGTCAGGACTGAAGGTATCGGGCGGAACATCTGAATTTGCGCGCCTTCTCCGCCCGTAGCAACGACTTGTGCCGTGGTGCAATCTGAACCACCACGACGGCGGTTGGGCGCTCGGGGTTTCGACCGCCGGCACGCCTCGTTGACAGGTCCGGCCATTCTGGCCGGCCAATCGGCGATCGGCCTGTGCCGCCGACGAACCAATCACGCCGCCGAGGCGTATTCTGTGGGGTCGGTCGATGGCATGGTGGGTGCTTCCCTCATCCCGACCACCACGAGACTACTGCCAGTCCGTCGCGAGGCGGGCCTGGCCCGAGGAGATGACGATGTCCGAACGCCTGACCCTGCCAGTCCTCCCCCTCCGGGAGATGGTGCTCTTCCCCGGGGTGACCGCCCCCATCGGCGCCGGCCGCCCCGGAACGCTCCGCGCGCTCGAGGCCGCGCTGCAGACCGACGACAAGCTGGTGTTCGCCGTGGCCCAGCGGCAGAACTCGGAGCAGGTCGACCCCGCCGGCCTCTATACCATCGGGACCATCGCCAGGATCGGGCAGGTGCAGCGCGGCCTCTCCGGCATGCAGCTCCTGCTTCACGGCGAGCGGCGGGCGATCGCGATGCACTACACCGAGAACCAGGGCGGCTGGCTGCAGGCGATCGTCCGCGACGCCGAGGAACTGGCGCCGATCGATCCGGAGGACGCCGCCTTCGTCGCGCTGTACCGCGAGGTACGCGCGCGGGCCGCCGAACTGGGCCAGAAGTCGGGCCTCCCCGAGGAAGTCGTCCAGCAGGTGCTCGCCGGCGTGAACGAGCCGGGGCGCTTCGCCGACCTGGTCGCCGGATACATCGACCTCAACACCATGCAGCGCCAGGCTCTGCTCGAGACCCTGTCGGTCGAGGAGCGCATCCGCCGCGTGCTGGTTCACGTGCAGCGGCAGATCTCGGTGCTCGAGGCACAGGAGGACATCAAGTCGCAGGTGCAGGAGGAGCTGGGCGAGCGCCAGCGCGAGATGTTCCTGCGAGAGCAGCTCAAGACCATCCGCCGGGAGCTGGGGGAGGACGACGAGGAGGTCGACCAGGAGGATCTGCGCGAGAAACTCACCGCGCTCGACCTGCCGGAGGCGGCGCGCCGCGAGGTCGATCGGGAGTTGGGCCGCCTGTCCCGGATCGGCCGCGAGTCCATGGAGGCACAGGTCATCCGCACCTACCTCGAGACGATCCTCGAACTGCCGTGGAACACGCGCAGCGAGGAACACCTCGACCTGACACAGGCCTCCACCATCCTCGACGAGGACCACTACGCCCTCGGCGACGTGAAGGACCGTGTCCTGGAATTCCTCGCCGTCCGGAAGCTTCGGGCCGAGGCGGGGGAGAAGTCCGGCCGAGAGGTCGAAGCCAGCGGGGAGGGTGGGGAGAAGCCGAGCGGCACTGCCGTCGGGAACGACGACGACAGGGTCCGTGGCTCGATCCTCCTCTTCGTGGGCCCGCCCGGCGTGGGCAAGACCTCAGTGGCGAAGTCCATCGCGCGCGCCATGGGGCGGGAGTACGTCCGGATCTCGCTCGGCGGCGCACGGGACGAGGCCGACATCCGCGGCCACCGGCGCACCTACGTCGGGGCCATGCCGGGCCGGATCATCCAGGGCATGAAGCAGGCGGGCGCCAAGAACCCGGTCTTCCTCCTCGACGAGGTGGACAAACTCGGCATCTCCTTCCAGGGCGATCCGGCCTCCGCGCTGCTCGAGGTCCTCGACCCGGCGCAGAACGACTCGTTCACGGATCACTACCTCGGTGTGCCCTTCGACCTGAGCGAGGTCCTCTTCATCGCCACGGCCAACTTCATCCAGAACATCCCGGGCCCGCTGCTCGACCGGATGGAGGTGGTGGAGTTCACGGGCTATACGGAAGGCGAGAAGCGGCAGATCGCCCGGCAGTACCTGATCCCCCGCCAGCTGCGGGAGAACGGGCTCGAGCCGGGACAGCTCGAGATCACCGACGCGGCGCTCGACGAGGTCATCTCTGCCTACACCCGCGAATCGGGAGTGCGGCAGCTCGAGCGGGAAATCGGGAAACTGGCCCGCAAGGTGGCGCGCCGGATCGCGGCCCGGGAGATCACCACGGCGAGGATCGACCGCGCCGACGTCGACGACTCTCTGGGCCGTCCGAAGGTCCATCCCGAGCACGCCATGAGCCTGGACACCGTCGGCGTGGCCACCGGGATGTTCTACACACCTGCCGGCGGCGACATCATGTTCGTCGAGGCCTCCACCATGCGCGGCAAGGGCGAGCTGGTCCTCACCGGCCAGCTGGGCGACGTGATGAAGGAGTCGGCTCGTGCGGCCTGGACCTACGCCCGCGCTCACGCCCGCGATCTGCAGATCCCCGACACCGTTTTCGAACTCGACGTGCACATCCACGTGCCGGCGGGGGCGATTCCGAAGGATGGGCCGTCGGCGGGCGTGACCATGGCGACTGCGCTGATTTCGGCGCTCTCAGGGCGGTCGGTCCGGCACCACATTGCCATGACCGGTGAGATCACGCTCCGCGGGCGGGTGCTGCCGATCGGCGGGGTGAAGGAGAAGCTGCTGGGTGCCGACCGGGCCGGGATCACCGAAGTCATCGTCCCGAAGGAGAACGAGCGCGACCTGGACGACCTGCCGGTCGAAGCCCGGAAAAAGCTGAAGGTCCACCTGGTCGAGGAACTCGGCGAGGTGCTGGCCCTGACGTTGCGCGGGGCCCACTTCGACGGGGGCCGGCTCACCTTCGACGAGCCGTCCGTCGAAGCGGACACGCTCGTCGAAGTCGGCTGAGCCCGAAGGACTAGCGGGGCGGGCTCGCCAGGCGGTCCAAGGCCAGTCGCGCGACGGCCACGAAGGCGGGGGCGGCGCTCCAGTGCCCGGTGATGTGGACGCCGTCCCGCGCTCCCACCACTGCGCTCCGGTCGTCGATGACCGCAATGAGGGGCTCACCGGGCCAGTCCGCGGCCGGGGCGGCCAGGTCGACCTCGGCGAAGCCGAGCGCCACCGGGGTTGGTGAAAGCAATCGCAGGGTGAGGCCCGCGCCGGCGGCGCGCCTCAGGGCCGGAACCAGCGGGGGGAAGGCGTCGGCCGGCACCAGGAGTGACACTGCCGTGGTGGCGCGTGCGATTTCCCGACTCAGCAGTTGCAGTGTCCCCCGGGCCGAGTCCAGTTCGACCAGTGACGGGGTGGCGGGCGCCGCGACCTCGGCCAGGCGCGCGGCGAGCGTATCGAGGGCGCGCCCCTGCGCCTCGGTCACCCGCGCGAGCAGCGTCTCGGGCGGTTCCGGGCGGTAACGCCGGGGCCGCCCGCCGTCACTTCGAGCCGCCTCCTTGGCCACCAGCCCTTCCAGCGCCGAGTAGGCGTTCGCCCGCGCCAGCCCCGCCGCTCGCGCCACGGCATAGCCGGTGCCGGGCCCCTCGGTCAGCAGGATCTCGTAGACCAGGCTCTCGGTGGGCGTGAAGCCGAAGGGTGTGAGGTCGACCCGCTCCAATCAGACGTACTCCAACTGCCATCCGAGGAGCTTCGCGATGAGCGCCAGCCGGAACGTCGCGTCCGCCATCCTGGCTTCGGGGTTCCGGCCATCGGCCAGCGGCCAGGTGTGATAGCTGGCCACGTTCTCGACCCGGGGAGCCGCCCGCAGGTTCTTCGGGTGCCAGACGCCGCGCTCGTCGCACTCCTCCAGTAGGCGCCCGAGCGCGAGCGACGCGGGTTCCGAGTGGGGCAGGGTGCCCAGACGCGCCATCAGCTCGAGGAAATGGAGCGCCAGCGGGATGTCCTTGGGCGCGCCGCGCGAGTCGGTCTCGACCGGGTTTCCAAGCAGCAGATGGTCGGGCGTCACCGAGGCCTTGCCGATGTGCACCACATACGCCTGACGGGGCGCCGGCCGCGACAGGTACTCGCCCAGGCGGGTGACGAAGCCGGCGCGCTCCCGCTGCAGGCTCGGCATCGCGGCGAGCATGGCCGCCGAGTACCAGGTCGGCGGATAGGCCTCGGGATGCAGGACGGTCTGGCGGCCAGCCTTGGCCAGCGGGGATTCGGCAAGCGGGCTGCGAAGGAACTGGGACACCGCGCTCGCAACCTTGTGGCCGGCGCCACGAAGCCGCGGGTCCTCGAGGTGCCCCGCCTCGGCCAGCGCTGCAGAGGCGGCCTCGCGGATCAGCCACCGTACCCACGCCTCGGCGATCGGCTCGGTCGAGCCGAGCTCCTGCCACTCGAACATCAATGCCGGATCGTCATCGCGGCTGAGGAGCCTGAAGAGCAGCCGGTCCGCCGACCGGATCACCCTGTCGTCGGGACCGAGGCCGTGCTGGATCAGCAGCCGATACTGCGGGATCGTCCCGGTGTCCTTGAGGTTCCGGACCTTGTCCGCCTCGAACCCCATCAGGTTGCCGCCCCAGACTCCGTCATCCCGTTGCTTCCGGGCAAGGGCGGCGACGGCCTTGGAGTCGAGGACGGCGGCCCGGGCGGCTGAGAGCTCAGCGGCGGGGACAGAGCCGAGCGGTGCGAGATCGCGGAGGGAACGGTACCGGATCGCCTCGCCCCCGTGCTCGACTAGCCAAGAGAGCGGGACCCGGTGTGAGGTGGGAAGCTCCAGGGAATCCCCCGAGTCGGAGTCCGAAACGACGGGCGGCAAAGATACTATTGCCACCCCACTACTACCAGTTCCGGACTCCTGACACGGGCTCGTACGTCAGAAGTGTTTGTTGCTGTTGGCTTTAAGACAATGACTCTTAATTGGCTGGTCGGTCGGTCAATTCACTTCACCCTGGCCTCTCCTGCGGTCCTGAACTCCGAGCCTGGCAGCCACGTCGGCTGAGCCGGCGCATCCGCGACGGCCAGGGCGACCCGCGCCAGGACCCGCGCCTGCTGGACCATCCCCGCCGTGGAATAGGTCTCGATCCACTCATCGGCCGGCTGGTGGTAGCGTCGGGCGGTGTAGGCGCTCTCGAGCTCCCGCCATTCCTCCGCCGGCTTCCCCCTGAGGGCGGTCCCGCTCTGGAAGAACAGGCCCGGCACCCCGGCACGCGCGAATGGGAACTGGTCCGAGCGGAAGAAGTACCCCCGCTCCGCCGCGTCGCGGTTCTCCGAAACAGTCAGGCCTTCCGCAGAGGCGGCGGCCTTGAAGAGATCGCCGAGCGTGGACTGGTCGGTGCCCAGCGCCGCGATGTCGAGCGTCGGCCCGAAGACGTTCAGGCCGTCGAGGTTGAGCACCGCGGCGACCTGGGCGAGGGGAATCGTCGGCCGGGCCGCAAACGCCGCGGACCCCAGGAGTCCGGACTCCTCGGCCCCGAAGGCCATGAACACGAGCGACCGTCCAGGCCGGATCCCGCTTCGCACGAACGCGTCCGCCAGCTCCAGCACGGCCGCGGTCCCGGAAGCATTGTCGACCGCGCCATTGTAGATCGAATCCCCGTCCGCCGGCAGCCCGATCCCGAGATGGTCGTAATGCCCCCCGATGATCACCGCCTCAGCGGCGGCTGGGCCGGTTCCTGGAAGGCGCCCCAGCACGTTGCCCGTCTCCGATCGCTTCACCTGGCTCCGCACGGTTGCGCGGATGGTGCCGCGCAACGGC
>JBOHSQ010000259.1:0-10253 GCA_050733295.1 Gemmatimonadales bacterium | reverse complement strand
CGCCGGACCAGGTGGATGCGCGCCGGATCCTCGATATCGCCAAGCACTCCCTGGCGGGCGAAATGGCCCTCCGGTCGGGCAAGGCGGGCGAGTCGGTGACCCACTTCGAGGCGGCGAAGACGATCGAAGACCAGATCCTCTACAACGAGCCGCCGCTGTGGTACTACCCGGTGCGTGAGTCGCTGGGCCAGGCCTACCTCGCCGCGGGGCGCGCCGCCGACGCGGAGCGGGTGTACCAGGAGGACCTGAAGCTGTTCCCCGGCAACGTGTGGTCGCTCCGGGGCCTCGCCGCCGCACAGACGGTGCAGGGCAAGACTGCCGAGGCGGCGAAGACCGGGGCCGCGCTCAAGCAGGCGGCGGCCAAGTCCGACGTGACGCTGTCCGCGTCGAGGTTCTAGCGGTCAGGGGTCGAAGGTCGCCCCACAACGTTGAACGGGCAGTTGAGTTGACGCTCCCCCGGGGGCCGGGCATCTTCCCGGCTCCCGGGGGTTCGTTTACCCCGGCCTCCTTCCCGGATTCCGGAGATCCAGCAATGTCCGACAAGCCCGGCGGCGCCCTGGCCCCGATCAAGCCCGAGCGGCTGGTGCGCGAGGTGCGGGAAATCTGCGGGGACCACCGCAGCGGAACGAGCAGCGACCTGGTCTACGAGCAGCGGTTCGCGCGGATGATCGGTGAGGTCCGTGACCGGCGGCTGGACGGCGACCGCGCCACGGTGATGGCGGCGCTCACGCCCCTGCGCGACGAGGGGGTGGTGACGCCGCAGGAGTGGGACCGGCTCCTCAAGTCCCTCGGCCTGGCCTGAGCGGGGGCCCCGTGTCGGCCCCAACCCTGCCCCCGGTCGAACTCACCCTGCGGGCCGAGGACGGGGTCCTCCTCAAGGGGGAGCTCCAGTATCCCGCCCGCGCCCCCGACCAGCCCTTCCCACTCGCAGTGCTGGCCCACCAATGGCCCTCGACCCGGGCCTCGTTCGGCCCCCTGGTGGAAGACCTGCTCGCGGCCGGCGTGGCGGTGGTGACGTTCGACCATCGCGGACATGGCGCGTCGACCAAGGGTCCGAAGGGCCGGGTGCTGATCGAGACCCCTCACGACTTCACCTTCCCCAGCGTGGTCCTGGCTTTCACCGCGAGCGCACGCCAAGCCGGATTCAGCCACATCCCAAACGACATCCTCCGGGTCGCGAACTGGGCCGTCCTGCAGAACTTCGTGGATGGATCCCGGGTCGCGCTCGTGGGCGCGAGCGTGGGCGGCAGCGCGATCCTCGCGGCCGCGCCGTCGATGCCCGGCCTCCGGGCTGCCGCGACTCTCGGGGCCGCAGGCGCGCAGTCATTCGGGGACGACGGCCCCAAGCGGGTGCGCACCGCCCTCGAGCGGCTCCGGGTGCCGGTATTCCTGACCAGCAGTTCCGGTGACGTGTTCGACGCGGCCACCAATGCCCGCAACTGGAGCAAGGGCCTGGGCCACGTCCGCACCCGGATCGTGGAGGGGGATGCCCATGCCATGGCGATCTATTACGAAGTCCGGAAGGAGCTGGTGGGCTTCCTGACCGAGGCACTGGGCGGGAGGTAACCGGCAGGAGCGGGAGGAAGCGGGAAGGAGCGGGAGGATATATTCCCAGCATGCCAGCTTCTCCCCGGCGCACCACCCCCACCGTAGTCGTCGGCGGCGTTCCCATCGGCTCGGGCCATCCGGTCGTCGTGCAATCGATGACCAACACGGACACCGCGGACGTCGCGGCCACGGTGGCCCAGGTCGCGGACCTCGCCGGTGCAGGCAGCGAGCTGGTACGTGTCACCGTCAACAACGAGGAGGCGGCCCGGGCGGTGCCGGACATCGCGGCGGGCCTGGAAGCGAGGGGCGTGCGGGTGCCGCTGGTGGGCGATTTCCACTACAACGGGCACCTCCTCCTCACCCGCCACCCGGAGTGCGCCAGGACGCTCGCGAAGTACCGGATCAATCCGGGCAACGTCGGCAGCAAGCGGCGCGACGAGAACTTCCGAACCATCATCGAGACCGCAATCGCCAACGGGAAGCCGGTGCGGATCGGGGTGAACTGGGGCTCGCTGGATCAGGACCTGCTCACCCGCCTGATGGACGCGAACCACGCCAGGCCCGATCCGCTCGATGCGCGCGGGGTCACGATCGAGGCGATGCTGCAGAGCGCGCTCCGCTCGGCCGAACTGGCTGAAGCCATCGGCCTACCCCACGACCGGATCGTGCTGTCGGCCAAGGTGAGTGGCGTCCAGGACCTGGTGGACGTGTCCCGGCGGCTCGCGGTGCGCACCGACCTCCCCCTGCACCTGGGGCTCACCGAGGCGGGCATGGGGGCGAAGGGCACGGTGGCGAGTGCGGCGGGGCTCGCGATCCTGCTGCAGGAGGGGATCGGGGACACCATCCGGGTGTCGCTCACCCCGGCGCCGGGCGGGGACCGCACCGAGGAAGTCCGCGTGGCCCAGCAGGTCCTGCAGTCACTCGGGCTCCGGAGCTTCACGCCGCAGGTCAGCAGTTGTCCCGGTTGCGGACGCACGACCAGCACCTTCTTCCAGCAGATGGCGCAGGACATCGAGGCCTGGCTCCGCGAGCGGATGCCCGCGTGGCGAGCCGAATACCCGGGAGTGGAGGAGCTTCGCGTGGCGGTCATGGGTTGCGTGGTGAACGGGCCGGGGGAATCGAAGCACGCGCACCTGGGGATCTCGCTTCCGGGGACGTTCGAGGAGCCGAAGGCGCCGGTCTACGTGGACGGGCGGCTGTACCGGACCCTCAAGGGCGGCACGATCGTCCCGGAATTCCTGGCCATCCTCGACGAGTACGTCCGCACCCGGTACGGCGTGCGCGAGCCGGTCGCATGAGGGCCGCCGGCGGGCTTGCGGCGCTGGCGCTGGCGCTGGCATCGCTGGTAGGCGCCCAGGGAGCCGTCGCCCAGGTGAGTCCCGGCAGTGGCGGGGCGGGGGCCGGGGCAACCAACTGGACGCTCGAGAACGTCGCGGACGGCGTCTGCGTGTCATTCCTGGTGACGCCGGAAGTGGCGGCGGAGCTGCTGGAGGGCAAGGCGGCCGCGGTCAGTGCCAGCCAGGCCAAGCACCTCCATCCGGCGGTTGCCCAACTCGCGGCGGCCGAACCGGAGTATGCCTCGTGGATCCCAGCCGAACTCTGCCTGATCGAGGCTCCGCGCCTCACTGCCGGGACCCGGGTGTTCGCGGAGCCGGGCCGAAGGCTCCTGCTCGGATGGGTGGCGCTCGCGGCGGGCACCGAGGGGACCACGATGCGGGCCGTCCAGGTCTTCTCGCCCAACGGAAACCTGCGGCAGTTCGCGAGCGACATCCTCATCCAGGTCGAGGACGTCGACTACAGCCGCAACATGGAGTCGACGGGAGAGCGAGAGCGGCGCATCATCAAGCTCGACGGGGCCAGGCTCATCTGGGACGGCCACTTCGGTGACGCGACGAGCAAGCCGGCCCCCGCCTCCCGAACGATGTCGGTCGCTGGGCGCCGGAACACCGAATGGTTCCTGAGCACGGCGCTCGACCCGCAGTGGGAACGCGCGGCGCTCGGCATACTCCGGGTCGAAGGCAAGAGCCGACTGGCGAGGGGCCTGATCGGCTCGCCTCTGCGTATGGTCGGGCCGGCATTCGGCGGGGGATCGCTGACGCTCGACTTCCGCCGCCGGTGAGGCTGTGGAAAAGCCCGGCTCTCCGTCCCTCAACATCCCGAACATTCTCAGCACAAAGAGGTACCGGCTGGGCCATAGTGTCGGCCTGGAACGCTCGAAGGCGCCTCCGAGGCCCGTCCCTCGACCCAGGGTAGTTTCCACATAACTGGCAGGTCACAAGCCTTTGTGGATGCTAAGTTTATGTCGGAACCCCGAAGTGGAAAATCAGGAAGCAAGCCAGATCGTTGCAGCACAATGGACTGCCGGCATTGATCCACCAACCCGCCGGATTGTGCTGTTGAAAACCCAGTTTTTCCACAGATGTGGCTCACCGGGAGCCGGAGCAGGCGACGTCAGCTGAGCGTTACGATCCGGACCACTCAGCCGATGTGGACAACTCATCGTGGAGGTGGCAGGCCTCAGGGCCTGTCCAAGGCTCACCTCGTGGCCCACACCCCAGTCCGCAACACCAAGATCGTCGCCACCATCGGCCCCGCCTGGCGGGAGCTGGCCCAGATCCGGGACATGCTCCTGGCCGGGGTCGACGTCGTCCGGGTCAACGCCTCCCATGGCGACGCCGAATGGCGCAAGGAGACGATCGGACGCATCCGGGCAGTCCGAGAAGAGCTCGGGAAGGCGACGGGAATCCTGCTCGACCTCCAGGGACCACGAATCAGGGTCGGAGCCCTCCGCGAGCCGAGGGAACTGGTGACCGGCCAGCGGGTGGTGTTCGCGCCGGAGAGCCGGGCCGCCGTCGGAGAGCTTCCCACCACCTACGAAGGACTGGCGCGGGACGTGATGCCGGGTGCGCGCATCCTGCTGGACGACGGGCTGCTCAGCGTCGAAGTCACCGGAGTGCGGAGCGACCGCGTCGAGGGCATCGTCCGCGACGGCGGCCTGCTGCGGGCGAACAAGGGAATGAACCTTCCGGGGCTCGAGGTCAGCGCGCCGGCGGTGACGGAGAAGGACGCGGGTGACATCCGGGGCGCGGTGGACGAAGGGGTGGACTATATCGGGATGTCGTTCGTACGCCGGGCGGAGGAGGTCGAGGCGGTGCGGACGCTGGTCCCGAAGTCGATCCGCCTTGTGGCGAAGATCGAGAAGGACACGGCCATCGCCAACCTCGAGGGAATCCTCCGCGCAGCGGATGCCATCATGGTGGCCCGCGGGGACCTAGGCGTGGAGCTGCCGTTCGAGGAGGTGCCGCTGATGCAGAAGCGGCTCATCCGGCAGGCGAACCTGCACGGCCGGCCGGCGATCACGGCGACGCAGATGCTGGAGTCGATGACCCAGAACGCCCGGCCGACGCGGGCCGAGGTGAGCGACGTCGCCAACGCGATCCTCGACGGCACCGACGCGGTCATGCTGTCGGCGGAGACGGCGGTGGGGAAGCACCCGCTCGCGGCGGTGCGGGCAATGGACCGGATCGCGCGCGAGGTGGAGCGGCACCGGAACGGGCGGAGCCCCGCGTTCGACCTCGCGCTGGGACGCCGCGGCTCGGGCGACCCCGGGGGGCAGTCCCCGCCAACCCACCGGCCCGAGGACGCCATCGCGGTCGCGGTGTGCGCGGCGGCGGAGCTGATGCCGGCCGCGGTGATCCTCTGCTTCACCAGTTCCGGCTTCACGGCGCGCACCGTGGCGGCGTACCGGCCCGCGGTGCCGATCGTCGCGTCCACCCCGGAAGCCGCGACGTTCCACCAGCTTGCGCTGGTATGGGGCGTGATCCCCATGCTCACCGAGCACCGTCCCAACTACGACTCCATGCTCACCGTGGCACGGGGGCGCCTGCTCGATGCCGGGCTGGTCAGGCCGGGCGACCGCGTGGTGGTGACGGCCGGCGTACCGTGGGATGTGCCCGGCACCACGAACCTGCTCAAGATCGAGACGGTCTGACGCCGATGCGGCTCACGTTCCTGGGTACCGGAACGTCGTTCGGGGTTCCGCAGATCGGGTGCGGCTGCGCGGTCTGCCGCTCGGAGGATCCCCGCGACAAGCGGACCCGCACGGGCGCGGTGGTGGACGTGCACGGCACGCGGCTCCTGCTCGACACGCCGCCCGAGCTCCGGCTTCGCCTGATCTCCTCGGGGATCAGCGAGGTGGACGCGGTCCTCTACACCCACGCCCACGCCGACCACATCAACGGCATCGACGACCTCCGGGCATTCTCGGTGCGTCGCGACGACCCGCTCCCGCTCCACGGACCGGCGGAGGCGCTGGAGACCATTCGGCGGAGCTTCGGGTACATCTTCGACGAGGCGATCGTCCCCGTCCCCGGCACCTCGAAGCCCTCGCTCGCCCTGCGGCCCCTCGCATCCGGCCTCGAGGTCCGGATCGGGGGTGCCGCCGTGCTGCCGATCGAGCTGGATCACGGTCCCGTGCGGGTGTTCGGATACCGGATCGGCGGCCTGGGGTACCTCACCGACGTGAAGTCGGTGCCCGAGTCTGCCCTTCGTGCACTGGCGGGAGTCCAGGTCCTGGTGGTGAACGCGCTCTGGTGGCGGCAGCACCCGACGCACCTCAGTATCGGCGAGGCGCTGGCGCTGGCAAGTGCGGTCGGGGCCGTCCGCACGTACCTGACCCACCTCACGCACGAGACCGGGCATGCCGAGCTGGCCCTGGCGCTCCCCGCGGGTGTGGAGCCGGCCTACGATGGCCTGGTGGTGGAGGTCTCCGCGTGAAGCTCTCGCACCATCGCATGCTGGAATCCGAACTCGGCCCGGGCCTGGGGCTGGCGGCGGAGCGCGTGGCGGCACTCGCGAGCCGCTTCGCCGGCATCCGGCGCGACGTGGAGTCCCGCACCGCGGCGGGGGAGTACGGGTTCCTCGCGCTGGGCCGCCAGGACGGCGCGGTGGAGGAGATCACCCGGTTCGCGGAGGGTGTGGGCCAGGCCCACGATCACGTCCTGGTCCTCGGCATCGGCGGATCGGCCCTCGGTGCACGGGCGCTGGTGGACGCCCTCCGGGGACCGGCCTGGAACGAGATGGACGACGACGCACGCGAGTTCTTTCCCCGCCTCACGGTGATCGACAACGTGGACCCGAACACGCTGGCCGGTGCGCTCCGCCGCATCGACCCGCGACGGGTCCTGGTAAACGTGGTGAGCAAGTCCGGCGGCACGACGGAAACACTCGCCCAGTACCTCGTGGTGCGGGGATGGCTGGAGGAGGCGCTGGGCCCGGCGGCCGGGCGGCACCTGGTCTTCACGACCGATCCCGAGCGCGGCGTCCTCCGGGAGACCGCGCGGCGGGAGGGCATCGCCACGCTGGACGTGCCGCCTGCAGTGGGCGGGCGCTTTTCGGTGCTCTCGCCGGTGGGACTCCTGCCCGCCGCCCTCGTGGGCATCGACATCGTGGGCCTGCTCGCGGGCGCCCGCCGCGCCATCGAGCGTTCCACCGCCGAGGACCTGATGCAGAATCCCGCCGCGCTCTGGGCCGGGCTGCAGTGGGCGGCGGACACCACGATGGGGCGGCGGGTGCACGTCCTGATGGCCTATTCGGACCGCCTGCGGAGCCTCACCGCGTGGTTCTGCCAGCTCTGGGCCGAGAGCCTGGGCAAGCGGGTCGACCGCCACGGCGCCGTGGTGCACACGGGGCCCACACCGGTCGGCTCGGTCGGCGCCGTCGACCAGCACAGCCTGGTGCAACTGCTGATGGAGGGGCCGCTGGACAAGACCGTCACCTTCCTGACCGTTGGCGATCACGGACACGACCTCGTCATTCCCTCGCGTCCCGACCTGCCGGGAGACCTGGCCCGGCTGGTGGGGCACACGCTGGGCGAACTGCTTGCCGTGGAGGCCGGGGCAACGGAGGCTGCGCTCGCCCGCGCCGGACGGATGAGCACGCGGCTCGAGTTGCCGGACCTCGGCGCCGAGTCGGTCGGGGAGGTGCTCATGTTCTTCCAACTGGCCACGGGGTGGGCCGGGGCGTGGTACGGCGTGGACCCGTTCGGCCAGCCGGGGGTCGAATTGGGCAAGGAGCTCACCGCCGAGGCGCTCGCGCGGCGACCGCGTCCGGACGCCGCGGCGGGGGCGTGACCAGGCCGTTCCCCGGCCCCGCAGCGCACGTTTGACGCGGCAGGGAAGCGCGGGCTAGCTTCCGGCGCGGACGGGGTTTCCATCTTCAGCCGGGATGCGGGCATGCAGGACGTGACTGACGAACTGGTCGCCCGATACCGCGGCGCCGTGGAACGGACGGCGACGGGGGTGCGGGTGAGCGATCCGGCCCGGCTCCGGTCGGAGGTGACCGACGGAGTCGTGTTCGACGCCGTCTTCGGCACCGGCGATCTGAAGGAAGCGGCCCGCTGGCTGCTCTGGGAACTGGGCCAGGCCACCGGTGCCCGGCCGGCCTCGATCAACGCGCTGTACCTGGCCCGCGGCCGGGGCGAGTGCGCCGGCTTCACGGTCCCCGCCATCAACGTGCGGATGGTCGCCTACGACACTGCCCGCGCCGTCCTCCGCGCAGCGCGCAAGGGCAACGCGGGCGCGATCCTGCTCGAGATCGCGCGGTCGGAGATCGCCTACACCGACCAGCGGCCGGCGGAATATGTCAGCGTGATGCTGGGAGCGGCCCTGCGCGAGGGGTACACGCTCCCGCTGTTCATCCAGGGCGACCACTGCCAGGTGAACGCGAAGAAGTACGCCGCCGATGCGGACGGCGAAGTCGGGGAAGTGAAGAAGCTCATCGCGGAAGAGGTGAGCGCCGGGTTCTACAACATCGACGTGGACAGCTCGACGCTGGTGGACCTTTCCCGCGCGACGCTCGCCGAGCAGCAGCGGGACAACTACGAGCGGGCGGCGGAGATCACCGCGTTCATCCGGGAGCTGGAGCCGGCAGAGGTCACGGTGTCGGTCGGCGCCGAGATCGGCGAGGTGGGGCACAAGAACAGCACGGTCGAGGAGCTGGACGCGTTCATGACGGGCTACCTGGCCGAGATCGACCGGCTCGATGTCCGAGACGGGATCAGCAAGATCTCGGTCCAGACCGGCACCTCGCACGGCGGGGTGGTGATGCCCGACGGGGAGATCGCCGAGGTGAAACTCGACCTGGCGGCGCTCGAGGCACTCTCGACCCGGGCGCGGGAGAAGTACGGGCTGGCGGGCGCGGTGCAGCACGGCGCCAGCACGCTGCCGGCCGAGGCGTTCAGCCATTTCCCCCGAGTGGAAACGGCCGAGATCCACCTCGCCACGAACTTCCAGACCATCGTGATGGACCATCCCCGGCTGCCCGCCGAGCTGCGCGCGCGCGTGGCCGCGTGGGTGGGGGAGAACTGCGCCTCGGAGCGCTCGGCCAAGGACACCGAGGAGCAGTTCCAGTACAAGTCCCGCAAGAAGGCAATCGGGCCCTTCAAGCGGGAGTTCTGGACCCTGCCGGCGGAGGTACGCGGCGCGATCGCGGACGACCTGGAGCGGACCTTCGCCTTCCTGTTCGAGCAGCTCAACGTCAACGGCACGGCGGACCTCGTTCGCCGCTTCGTGCACGCGCCGGTGCAGCACCATGCCGCGCTGCGTCCGGTGCACGCCGCGGCGGAGGACGATCCGGACGCGGGAGAATGACCATGGCGAGCAATTCCGATGACCGGGACCTGGTGGTGGTGCGGGAGGGTGAGGGCGGCCTGCGGTGGTTCCTGTTGGGCGCCCTCCTGGGCGCGGGCGCGGCGCTGCTGCTGGCCCCGTCGAGCGGCGAGGAGACCCGGAAGCGGCTGAGCCGGCAGGCGCGCCGCGCCCGGGCCCGCACCGAGGAAATGCTGGACGAATTCGGGGCGCGGGTGCGCCACGGCGCGACCAAGGTGCGTGACGAGGTCGAGTCGCGCCTCGACACCGTGCGGGGCACGGCGGAGGACCTGGGCGACGCGGTGCGCGGTGCGGGCGTCTCGGCGCGGGATGAGCTCGAGCGACGCCTGGGCGAGGCGCGGAGCCGCCGCCGCACCCGGATCGAGTCCGCCGACGAGGACGAGGAGTCGCTCGCCTGAGCGTGGGCGGCGCAGGCTGGACCCGGTCGTTCGGCGGGTTCCTCCGGCGCACGCTGCAGGCGGCGGACGAAAACAACCTCCCGTTCCTGGCGAGTGCGCTGAGCTTCGGCGCCATCCTCGCGCTGGTCCCGTTCGTCGCCCTCCTGCTGGTGGTCCTCACGACCGTCCTGCAGATCGCGGGCGGGGCCGGCGTGGACCCGGGGAGCCTGTTCCAGGGGTTTCTTCCGCCGCACGTCGCGGGGGGCCCCGACCCGTTCGAGGCGATCGGTGCCCTGCTGCGCCGGATCGACGAGCACCGGGGCACCATCTCCCTGGTGGCGCTCCCCGCCTTCCTGTGGTTCAGCACCCGGCTCTTCGCCGGCGTGCGGACCGCCCTCAACGAGATCTACGACGTGGCCGACCGGCCGCCACCGCGGCGGCACTTCCTGGTGAACCTGCTCCTGGCCAAGGGGCGGGACATCGCGATGGTCGTGGTCGTGATCGTGCTCTTCCTGACCAACGTCGGCATCTCGGTCGGGATCAAGGTGCTGCTCGAGCGGGGCGGGGCGCGGGCCCCGGAGATGGGATTCCTCTTCTCGACCCTGGGCCGGTGGTCCGCCGAGGCGCTGGCGCTGGGCTTCGCGGTGACACTGTTCTACCT
>JBOHSQ010000258.1:0-6551 GCA_050733295.1 Gemmatimonadales bacterium | reverse complement strand
GGCCCAGGGCGCGGGCGGCGCGGTGCGGGCCGGGCGGGTGCTCGCTGCCGCGGGCGCCATCGCAGGCGTCGTGCGACAGGCGCTGGGCTCGGCGGGGGCGGACCAGGCGGAGGCGTTGGTCGTGGGTGCCGCGGGCGCAGGCCGCGAGCCGGAGCGAAGCGAGCTCGAGACCGCGCTGCGCGGCGAGCGCATCGCCGCACGGGTGCAGGTCACCACCGACATCGCGCTGGCGCTCGAGGCGGCATTCGGCGAGCGGGCCGGTATCGTGGTGAGCGCCGGCACCGGGAGCATCGCGATAGCGCGGTTGCCTTCGGGCGAGATTCGCCGGAGCGGCGGGTACGGCTGGCAGATGGGCGACGAAGGGAGCGGCTACGCAATCGGGCGCGCGGCGCTCGCCGCCGTGAGCCGGACGCTCGACGGACGGGCCGCGCACACCTCCCTGCTCGACCTGGTCCTGCAGAAGTCGCGCTGCCGTGATCCCGAGGCGCTGGTGCGCTGGGCCGGGACCGCCACTCCGGCCGAGGTGGCCGGCCTCGCCCCGACGGTCTTCATGGCCGCCGACGAGGGCGACCCCACGGCGCAGGGCATCGCCGACTTCGCCGCGCGCGAGCTGGCCCAGCTGGTCCTGAGCCTCTGCCCGCACTTCCCTGCCGGGACGCCGGTGCCCGTCGCGATGGCCGGGGGCCTGCTCACAGCCGGCGGGGGGCTCCGCGAGCGCCTCACCGCGCGACTGGCCTCCGGCGCCGTCACCATCGACCCCGCCGTCCCCGACCCGCTGCTCGGCGCGCTCGCGCTCGCGCGGCGGCTCGCCGGTTCCGCCTGATGCACAGTCCCGGTCAGCCCTTCGGGGCGGCGGCCGGCTCACGGAAGCGGCTCTTCCTGAACCCGTAGGCGAAGTAGATCACCAGGCCGAGGGCGAGCCAGATGCCGAACCGCTCCCATGCGTGAATCGGCAGTCCGAGCATCGTGTAGATGCACGCCGCGGCGGCGGCCAGCGACACCACCCACACGAACGGAACGCGGAACGGCCGGGGCCGGTTCGGCTCCTTGATCCGCAGCACCAGCACCCCGATGCTCACGATCGCGAACGCGGCGAGCGTGCCGATGTTGGTGAGGTCGTAGATCTCGTTCTCGTCCATGAACAGCGAGCCCAGGGCCACCACCAGGCCGGTGACGACCGTGCTCACGTGGGGCGTCCGGAACCGGGGGTGGATCTTCGACGCCCACTGCGGCAGCAGGCCGTCGCGGGCCATGGCCATGAAGATCCGCGGCTGGCCGTACTGGAACACGAGCAGCACCGCCGACAGCGCCACCACGGCCCCGAACGCCACCACCCAGCTCGCGGTCTGCAGGCCCGCCGACTCGAGCGCCGCCGCGAGCGGGTCCGCCGCGCGGAGCTGCTCGTAGGGCACGAGTCCCGTGGCCGCGACGCCCACGATCACGTAGATGACGGTGCAGATGGCGAGCCCGCCCAGGATGCCGCGCGGCATGTTCCGCTGCGGGTCCCGGGTCTCCTCCGCGGCAGTCGAGATCGCGTCGAACCCGATGTAGGCGAAAAAGACGATGGCCGCGCCCTGGTGGATGCCACGCCAGCCGTTGGGGGCGAAGGGCTCGAAGTTGTCCGGGTTGAAGTGCTGGAAGGCGACCACCACGAACAGCCCCAGCACCAGCAGCTTCACCAGCACCATGATGTTGTTGGCCCGGATGCTCTCCTTGACGCCGAGGTAGAGCAGGCTGGTGATGAGCGAGACGATCAGGAACGCCGGCAGGTTGAGCAGGACCGGCAGGCCCAGGAAGCGGGGCGCGGTCTGGAGCAGCCCGTGGACCGCCGGGTCGGAGCTGAGCAGCGCGGTGCGGTAGCCGTGGGTGAGCCAGTCCGGCAGGTGGATGCCGAACCCGGTGAGCAGCGAGTTGAAGTACCCGCTCCACGCGATGGCCACCGCGATGTTGCCGACCGCGTACTCCAGGATCAGGTCCCACCCGATGATCCATGCGACGAACTCGCCCAGGGTACAGAAGGCGTAGGAGTACGCGCTGCCGGCCTGGGGGATCATCGACGCGAGCTCGGCGTAGCACAGGGCCGCGAGCCCGCAGACCACGCCGAGCAGCAGGAAGGAGACGACCAGCGCGGGGCCCGCGCCGTAGCGGACCACCTCGCCGCTCGGCAGGATTTCGCCCGCGGCGGCGGTGCCGATGGAGGAGAAGATGCCGGCGCCGATCACCGCGCCGATGGAGAGCAGCACCAGGTCGCCGGCGCCGAGCGCGCGGCGGAGCGTGCCCGGCGCATCGGATTCGGGGGCGATCTCCTGGATGGGCTTCCGCCGGAAGAGCTGTTGCATCGGTCCTCGTGAGGGGGGAGCGAAGCGCGCCGGAATAGCCGCTGGAGCAGGGGTCCGGGCAAGATACTGCGAGGCGGGAAGGAGCGGGAAGGAGCGGGAGGGGGGGTAAGGCCGGGATTCACCGCATCGGCAGGTCCGTCACGATGGTCACGGTGCCGGGCACCGACGTCCCCTGCCCGTCGCGCGCGGGGCGGAACCGGTAGCTCCGCATGCGCTCCTCGAACTTCCGGGCGTAGGCCCGGTCCTCGATGGCCGGCACCACCTCGATCTGCTGCACCACGCCGGCGGCGTTGACGTAGAAGGTCACCCGCGTCGCCCGCCCCTGCATCGCCTTGGGCGCACCCTCGGGACTCAGCACCAGGTGGCGGATCTGGGGCGGGCGCGCGAGCCCGCCTTCCCCACCGCTGCCCGGCCCGGTCCCGGGTCCTGTGCCGGTCCCGGTCCCACCACCCGACCCACCGCCGCTCCCCCCAGCACTGCCGGGCCCCACGCCGGCGCCCGAGGCACCCGCCGTGGATGCGACCGCGGGGAGTGAATCCGCGGGAGCCACGACCGGCTCCACGAATGGCTCCATCACCGTCGGGGTCTCGAGCGCCACGGCCTGCGGCTCGGGCACCGGGGCGGCCGGCGCAGCCGCGGGCCGCTGGAACGCGGGCAGGGCGATATCACGGTATCCGCTGCCGCCCCCGCCGCCACCGCCGGTGTTGCCCGAGGCGCCGATCGCCCGCTGGAAGTGGGAGAGGTCGCGCAGCCAGGGCGCGAGCACGACGAGGATGAGCAGCGCGTGGAGCAGGAGCGCCAGCAAAAAGCCGCCGGGACCGTTGTGGCGCCGCGGCAGCTTGAGGGCGGGAACCTTCATCGGAGCAGCCACCACTCCGGGAGACGCCGGCATCCGGCCGCGGCGCACAGCGCGCCGCGACCGGTCGCCGTCCTGCATCAGGACCCGCCGACCGACGTCGGGGCGGGGGTGAAGCCGATGACCTGCACCCCGGCGCCGCGGGCGATGTCCATGGCCTCGACGACGTCCTGGTAGAGCCGGTTGGGCGACGACTTGATGAACAGCAGCTTGGTCGGCCTGCCGTCGTAGATCGCGTGGAACTGCGCGTCCAGCTGGTCCTTGGGGACCGGCTGGGAGTTGATCGCGAAGCCCCCGTCGTCGGTCAGTTCGAGCACGATCTGGGTCGACACCTGCGACGTCGCCTGCTGCCGCTCCTGCGGCGGTACCTGGATGTCCATGGCCATCCGGGAGAGCGGCTGCGAGATCATGAAGATGATCAGCAGCACCAGGAGGATGTCGATCATGGGGATGACGTTTGGCTCGGCGCTCATCTGCGCGCTGGGATCTCCCCCGACGTTCATGCCCATGTCAGTCCTCCTCCTTCTTGCCCTTGCCATCGCCGGGGACCGGCAGCGGTTCGGTGACGGCGGCCATCACGCGCACGCCGGCGCGCCGCGCGGCCTCGACGGCGTCCTGCACCTTGCCGTACTTGATCTGGCTGTGCGCCTTGAAGTACAGGATCTTGTCCTCGCTCCGTGCGGCGAACATCGCCTTCAGCTGGTCCTCGAGGACGTTCGCCGCGATGGGCCGCCCGTCCAGGAAGTAGTTCCCCGCCTCGTCGATGCCGAGGATGATCTCGTTGTTCTTCTCGGGCGCCGGGTCCAGGTTGGCACCCTTCGGCATGGTGGCCTTGAAGCCCGCGGCGATCAGCGGCGTCACGATCATGAAGATGATCAGGAGCACCAGCATGATATCGATCATCGGAATCACGTTCGGTTCCGACTTGACCGCCGTCTGGCCCGCGATATTAACTGATGTGGCCACTGCCGGTCACCGCCTTCTGGGCCTGGAACTCCTTCGTGAAGATGGAGCGCCCGAACTCCGACCCCACGTTCTTGATGAGGTAGTCGATCAGTTCCTTCGACGTGTACGTCATCTCGACCGTGAGGTACTCGATCTTGGTGGTGAAGTAGTTGTAGAACCACACTGCCGGGATCGCGACGATCAGCCCGAACGCCGTGGTGATCAGCGCCTCGGCGATACCGGCGGAGATGGCCGCCAGGCCGCCCGACGCACCCGCCTGTGACATGCCCTGGAAGGACGTCACGATGCCCATCGTGGTGCCCAGGAGGCCGACGAAGGGCGCCGTCGACGCCACGGTGGCCAGCACCGGCAGGCCGCGCTTGAACTCGGAAAGGGTGATCAGCATCTGCCGCTCGACCGCGCGCTCGGCGCTGTTGATGTCGGCCGACGTGATGGTCGCCCGGTCACGGATCAGGGGCTTCACCTCGGTGAGCGCGCCGCCCAGCACCCGGGCCACGTGGCTGCTCTTGTTCTTCTCCGACAGCGTGATCGCCTGCTCCAGCTGCTCTTCCTGGATGGCACGCGAGAAGTTCGGGGCGAACTTCCGCGTGGCTGTGTTGCTGCGGGAGATCTGGATGTACTTGGTCAGGGCGACCGTGAGCGAGAAGAGCGACATCAGCGCAAGGCAGATGACGACGCCCTTCGCGAACGGGCCCGCCTGGACCCAGAGATGGCCGATATCAACACCCATTGGTCGTGCTCCTCAGGAGATCGGGGTTCAGGTGGTAAAGCTGACGGCTTGCTGGACCAGCACGCGCACTCGCTTGCCGCGCACCGCACCAGGCTTGAACAGGCTCTTCCGCACCATCTCCTTGGCCGGCTCGGCGAAGGCGGGGTGCGACGAGCTGAGGACCTTGATCGAGCTCGCTTCCGCGTGGCCCGTCGTGTCCACGATGAACTGGAGCATGACCCGCCCGGCGATCCCGGCGCTCTCCAGGGCCGGCGGGTAGAGGCGCGGCCCGGCCTGCAGCAGCTGCGGCGGGTCGTCCACCTGCGCCTCGAGGAAGGTCTCATCTGACAGCACCGGGCCGGTCCCGCCCACGACGCCGGCGGCGATGCCGCCCTCGACGCCCTTGCCGGTGAAGTCCTTCGGGTTGAACCGCTCGTTCAGGTTGATCGGCGGGATCTCCTTGGGGATCGCGTCGGGCGGAATGAGCGTCTGGAAGCCCTGGGGCGGCGGATTGGCCGAGACGATCGCCTCTGGCGGCGGGGTCTCGGGCTCCGGCTCCGGCTCGGGCTCCGGCGGCTTGAGGAAGACCATGGTGGTGTCCGCCATGATCTCCCTCAGCTTGGCCGGCGCCGCCGCCGTGGCCTTGACGGCCGCGAGGATCAACACGCCGTGCAGGACGACCGAGAGGACGGTTTCCCCCGCGGTCTTCTGACGCTTCGGCTTGGACGCGATCAGCGTCTCGAACACGCGCACCTCCGAAGTCGGGAAAGTGAGATCGCAGCAACAAGCTAGCGGAAGGGTGGTTACCGACCCCTCGCCGCTGGATGACAATCCGATGACAGCCGGATGACGGGACCTCAGCCCTCGCGCGGCCTCGCCTCGGCCGCCGGGGGAACCCCGCGCGGAAGCGTCACGGTGAAACGGGTTCCACGGTTCGGCCGGCTCTGTACCGCAATGGAACCTCCGTGCGCCTCCGCAATCCATTTCGTGATCGCGAGGCCGAGCCCCGCCCCGGCGCGCTCACCGGTCCGGGAGCGGGCCATGTCCGCCCGCCAGAAGCGATCGAAGATGTGCGGTAGATCGCCGGCCGCAATACCCACCCCGGTGTCGGCCACCGTGATGGCGACCTCGTGGCCCCGGTCCTCGAGCCCGATCGTCACCCGGCCCTCGGCCGGCGTGTACTTGACCGCGTTGGTCACCAGGTTGAGCAGGAGCTGCCGGATCCGGCTCCCGTCCACCTCCAATACGACCGGCCCGGGCGGTCGCTCCAGGCCGGTAGATACCCCGGTCTCCGCGCCGAGGATCTCGGCGGTCTCCGCGGCGTCGGCCACCAGCGCGGCGAGGTCGTGAGGTTCCACCGCCAGCGGCGCCCGCCCCTCGTCGGCCCGCGCCAGGGTGAGGAGCCCGTCGACCAGCTCGGTCATCTGGTTCACCTGGTCCAGCGTCTCGTCCAGCGACTCGAGGCTCTCCGGCGGGGTCCTGGGGTGGGTGAGCGCCCGCTCGACCCCGGCGCGCAGAACCATCAAGGGAGTCTTGAGCTCGTGGCTCGCGTCGGCGGTGAACCGGCGCAGGCTGGCGAAGCTCTGCTCCAGCCGGGCGAGCATACCGTTGACCGTGCCCCCCAGCCGCGAGACCTCGTCCCGGGTCCGCGCCACGGCGAGGCGCCGGTGCAGGCTCCGGC
>JBOHSQ010000257.1:0-2370 GCA_050733295.1 Gemmatimonadales bacterium | reverse complement strand
CATCCGCTCCATGCAGGCGCAGCTGGACAGCCTGGACCGGGCCGCCCGCGAGCGGCCGGCCGGGCCGCCGCCGGCGTCACCGCAGGCGCGGGCGGGCGGGACCTACATCAACGTCGGGTTCGTCGCCCTGGCGGACTTCGGGTGGTCCACCGAGCCCGATGTCGGCACGCTGGAATCGGGCGATCACGATCCGGCGGTACGGGGGTTCACCATCCCCAACGTCGAACTGGCGCTTGACGGGGCGGTGGATCCGTACTTCAGGGGCTTCAGCAACATCGTCTACAAGATCGATGCCGAGGGGGAGACCGGCCTCGAGCTGGAAGAGGCGTATTTCCTGACCGTCTCGCTGCCCGCGAACCTGCAGCTCAAGGGAGGGCAGTTCTTCACCGAGTTCGGCCGCCAGAATCCCCAGCACCCCCACGCGTGGGCCATGGTGGACCAGCCGCTGGTGCTCAATCGCCTGCTCGGACCCGATGGGTTGCGCAGCCAGGGCATGAGGCTTTCCTGGCTCGCGCCGACGTCATGGTACACCGAGGTCATGCTCGGCATGCTCAACAGCGCCGGTGGCACCACGTTCAGCTTCCGCTCGGACGAGTCCGCCGACATCCACGGAGGCGTGCCGGTCGAGCGCGGGGTCCACGGTGTGGGGGACCTGCTCTTCACGCCGCGCATCGCGACGTCCTTCGACCTGACCGCAACCCAGACGGTGCTGCTGGGGGCCTCGGCGGCGTTGGGGCCGAACAATTCCGGGCCTTCGGCCGGGACCCAGGTCTACGGCCTCGACCTCTACTGGAAATGGAAATCCGCCACCGCGCACCAGGGCTTCCCCTTCTTCTCGTGGCAGACGGAGGCCCTCTATCGCCAGTATGACGCGGCAGAGCGCGTCTCGGCCGACGATCCGGCAGTCACCCTGCCGGCGGAGACCCTCGGCGACGGGGGCGTGTATTCCCAGGTCCTGTGGGGCATCAGGCCGCGCGTGGTGGCCGGGCTGCGGGGGGAGTTCGCCGGCGGCGACGAGGGGGCCTTCGAGTCGGACCTCCGCGCTGACCGTTTCCGGTTCTCGCCGACCCTGACCTGGTATCCGACCGAGTTCTCCAAGCTCCGCCTGCAATACAACTACGACGATCGCGAGGGGATCGGCAGCGATCACTCCGTCTGGGTGCAGTTCGAGTTCCTCCTGGGCGCCCACGCCGCACACACCTTCTAGGGGCGACACCCTCACCATGCAGACGATGACCCGATTCACGCTCACCGCCACCGCCGCGCTGCTCGCGTCGGCCGGCGCTGGAGCCTCCTACACCCGCACCCTCAACGTCGTGGCCACGACACCGGACCTGGCGGCGATCGCGCGGGAGATCGGCGGCACTGCCGTCGACGTCAAGGCACTGGCCAAGCCGACGGAAGACCCGCATTTCGTGGACGCGAAACCCAGCCACATCGTCACGCTCAACCGCGCCGACGTGCTCATCGAAGGGGGCGCGGAACTGGAGGTCGGGTGGCTGCCGCCGCTGCTGTCAAGCGCGCGGAACGACCGCATTGCCACCGGAGCGCCCGGCCGCATCGTGGCCTCGCAGGGCATCACGATGCTCGAAGTGCCCGCGACGTTCGACCGGTCCAGGGGCGACGTGCACCCACTCGGCAATCCCCACTTCCTGCTGGACCCGCTCAACGTGAAGATCGTGGCGGCACAAATGGCCGACCACTTCGGGCAGGTCGATCCGACACAGCGCGCGGCGTTCCAGGCCAACCTCAAGGCGTTCGACTCCGCGCTCGACGCGAAGCTGGCCGAATGGCAGCAGCAACTCACCCCTTATCGGGGTGCGAGGATCGTCACCTACCACAAGGACTTCGTGTACCTGGCGGATCGGTTCGGCCTGGAAGTCGCCGAGACCCTCGAGCCCAAGCCGGGGATCGCGCCCTCGCCGTCGCACCTGGCGGCGGTGATCGCCAAGATGAAGGCCGAGCAGGTCCGGGTGATCCTGGTGCAACCCTACCAGAATCGGAAGACGGCCGAGACGGTGGCCCGCCAGTCCGACGCCGCGGTGCTGGACATCCCGCAGCAGCCCGGCGCCCTCAAGGGCACCGAGACCTACTTCCAACTCATGGATTACATGGTGCGAACCCTGGCAGCCGGCCTGCAGGAGAACCGATGAATCCCGTGGATCTCCCCGTCATCTGGGCGGTCATGAAGTGGCCCCTGGCGGCCTGCCTCCTCCTGCCGCCCCTGCTGGTCTACCTCGGCGTACACGTGGTGAAGCGCGAGGTGATCTTCGTGGACCTGGCCCTGGCGCAGGTGGCCACCCTGGGCACCTGCGTGGCGCTGATCCTGGGCTACCACTTCAACGACCGCATCACGTTCTGGATCTCGCT
>JBOHSQ010000256.1:0-11258 GCA_050733295.1 Gemmatimonadales bacterium | reverse complement strand
CATCATCGCCATGGCGGACGCCATGCCGAAGGCCAGGACTGCAACCCAGACGTTTGCCAGGATCAGCTCGCGGCCCTGGGTGGCGTCGAACGTCGACGCCGCGGCCCGGCGGGACCCGAGCTCAGTGGTCATGGCTCGCCTCCGCCGCGGTGGTTGCCACGGTCTTCCGGAACTCGGCGGCGGGTACGACCTGCAGCTTGGTGATCATCGTGTGGTGGCCGATGCCGCAGTACTCGTTGCAGGCGACCACGTACTCGCCCGCCTGGAGCTGGACCGTGAACTGGCTCACGTACCCGGGCACCACCATCGCCTGGCCGTTGGTGCGGACGATCTGGTAGCCGTGGACGACGTCGACCGACGTGAGACGAAAGGTGATCGGCGTGTCCGCGGGGAGCACCATCGCCTGTGGCAGCCACGCGAACATCAGGCCGACGATCGTGGCGTGCACCCGTCCCTGGGTGTCCACCGACACGCCCTGCTGGCTGAATCGCGCGTCGGCCAGGGCGGTCTTCGGGTCGATGGTTTCCACGTGGCTGGGCGGATGGATCCGGCTGCCGAACGCCGCCGCCGCGGTGCTGGCGAAGAAGAGGGCGAGCATGACGCCGACGCCCCACATCCAGATCCGCTCGTAGAGGTCGACGTTCATGGTGTCACCGGCCCACGGGCCAGAAAAATGAAGTAGTAGATCGCGTACCAGGCGAGGGCGAACGCCACCGCGTAGGCGCCCACGAAGGCGAAGGTCCCGATGGGGTGCCTCGGCAACCCTGGGGGCATCTCGGACATGCGGCCTCCGGTGCGGATGAAGGGCGGATCAAAGTGGATGGCTCGCGCCGTTCGCGCCCCGGAGGGCGAAACCGACCCCGCGCACGGTATGGATCAGGTCGTGGCCCACAGCGCGGGTGAGCTTGCGCCGCAGGTTGCCCATGTGGACGTCCACCACATTGCTCTCCGGGTCGAAGTGCATGTCCCAGACCTTCTCGAGCAGCGTGGTCCGGCGCACGACCTCGTCCGGATGGAGGAGGAAGTGCTCCAGCAGCTGGTATTCCCTGGGGGTCAGGTCGAGCGCCGTGCCATCGACCGTGGCCAGGTGGCGCAGCCGGTCCATGGTGAGGGGGCCGTAACGGAGCACCTCGAGCCGCTCGGCGCCGCCGCGGCGGAGCAGGGCCCGGATCCGCGCCAGCAGCTCGTCGAACCGGAACGGCTTGGAGAGGTAGTCGTCGGCGCCGGCATCGAGGCCCCGGACCACGTCCTCGGTGGCGTCCCGGGAGGTGAGCATGAGGATCGGGGTGTGACGCCCCTCGCGCCGAAGCTCGGCCGCGACCTGGAAGCCGTTCTTCCGGGGCAGGACCACGTCGAGCAGGATGGCGTCGTAGTCGTTCACGTGCGCCATCACCGTGGCCTCCACGCCGTCGGGCGCGATGTCGACCACGTACCCCTCCTCCTTCAGCCCCTGCTCGATGAAGCCGGCGACCTTCCGGTCGTCTTCGACTACCAGGATTCGCATGGATCCGAACCTATGCCGGGAGCTCTGAACCACTCAGAAACCCAATATGAAGGGTCCTTCAGGATCGCGCAGCCGAGGGGAGCTCCAGGAAGAACAACCCGCCGGCACCCGCGGTTGCCACCCCGCGAAGCTCGCCGCCGAGGAGGCGGGCCAGGCGGCGCGAGAGGGGGAGGCCGAGCCCGACACCGCGGCTCTCCTCGTCGGCCCGGGTTACGTACACGTCGAAGATGCGCTCGAGGTCGTCCTCGACCACGCCGGGCCCCTCGTCGGCGACCTCGAACACCACCCGCGCATTCTCCTCGCGCACCGCGACGCGCACCATGCTCCGCGCCGGCGTGTGCCGGACGGCGTTGGTCAGCAGGTTCACGAGGATCTGCTCCACCCGGCTGGCGTCGGTCTCCACACTGGGAAGTTGGGGGACGATGTCGAGCGCGACCGACACTGCCTTGGCCTCCGCCGCGGGCATCACGCGGCTGGTGGCGCGGCGGGCCACCGACCCGGGATCGACTGCGCGGATGACCGGCCTGAGCCGGTCCTCGTCGAGCCGGCTCAGGTCCAGCAGGTCGTTGATCAGCCCCACCGCCTGCTCGGCCGAGTCGAGCACCTCGAACGCCTCGTGCGGGCCGGTGGCGCGATCCTTCTTCCGGGTGAGCAACTCGGCCCAGCCGAGCGTGGCGGCCAGCGCGTTCCTGAGCTCATGGTTCACCATGGCGAAGAAGCGCTCGCGACTGCGCTGCAGCTGCTGCACTTCGGTGAGCAGCCGGGCGCTCTCCTCGTGCAGGCGCGCATTCTCGACCGCCGCCGCGGCCATGGCGGCGAGCAGGACGGCAATGTGCTCGTCCTCCTCGGTGAAATGCCCGCCACCCAGCTTTTCCGTCAGGTACAGGTTGCCGAATACGCCCCGGCGCCCGACGATGGGCACCCCGAGGAAACTGTGCATGACCGGATGGCGGGGCGGAAAGCCGTAGGAGTCGGGGTGCTTCGCCAGGTCGGGCAGCCGGATCGGCCGGGCCTCCCGGATGACCAGGCCGAGGATGCCGTGACCCCTGGGTGGGGCCCCCATGCGTTCCCGCTCGGCGGCGGCGACGCCGTGGGTGGTGAAGCTCTCCAGGGTGCGGCCGTCCGGGCCGAGCACGCCGATGGCCGCGTACTGGGCGCTGATCACCTCGGCGGCGATCGTCACCACGCGCGCCAGCACGCGGTCGAGCGAGGCCTCGGAGGTGAGCGCAAGCCCGGCAAGGACGAGCTGCTCCAGCCGCTCGCCCGTGGTGGGACCTGGCATTGCAGACACTACATGGTCGGCACGAACATCACGTGCGCCTTCGGGGTCCCCGGATGCATCAGCCAGGGCGTACCCCGGGCGGGCGTCGCGGGAATGCCGGTGCTCGCCTCCGTCGCGAACGGCATGTAGATGACGTAGAGCGACCGGCCCTTGGTGACCTCACCGGTCGCCGGGTTCCAGGCGCCCTCCTCCGCCGTCAGCGACCAGAGCGCGGCCGGAGTCCTCGGCATCACCAGCTTCCCCTCGCGCACCTCGCGGAACCGCGTGCTGTCCACCTCGTCGCCCTTCACCCCGAGGGCGCGGAGGGCACGTCACCGCGCCATGAACGCATCCATCGACTGCTGGTAGCAGGCCGCATGGAAGCGCACGTCGGAGGGATCGTCGGCCAGGCAGATCATCCCGTTGGTGCCCTCGCGCAGGACGACCATCGGTCCGGCGCCGCGCCAACCGAGCACCGTGGCGCCGGCGCGCATCGCCTCGGGCAGGGGCAGGAGCGCACCGCTCACCTGCCGCTCGGCGCTGGGGAACACGACCACGGCCGGCGACTTGGCCGGGGCCGGGGCGCGAGCGCCGGAAACGGGCGGCGCAGAAGCTGGTGCCTGCGCGGCCGCGGTGCCGTGGATCAGCGTAGCGAGGAGGGTGGCGGCGGCGAGGATGCGGGTCATGGACTCTTCTGTTCGGGAGGGGCGACGACGATGATCGGCTGGGCGACGACCAGGGATCCGTTGGCCCGGCGGATCTCCAGGGCCACGTCACCCGGCCGGTTGAACGATACCTCGTAGTCGAACGTCTCGCCGATGCTCACCTGCTGGCGTGCCACGACCGGCTGTCGCTGCCAGGCGGGAAGGTCGTGGCCGTCCTTCGCCACGGGCCGCCATTGGAGTGGCCCACCATTCCGCACCAGCGTGGCCTGGAGCTTCGGCCCGCCCATCGTGACGTTCATCAGCCGGAAGCGGTACGGCGTCTTGGTCGCGAGCTCGATCGGACGGGGCGGGCCGCGGCCGTTGAGCCGCGGCTCGAAGTCTTCTCCCTCGCCCACGATGAACACCCGGTCAAGTTCCGGGTTCCACTCGGCGCCGGGCTCCACGACAAGGAGCGGACCCCAAAGGCCGAGGCGCTGCTGCCGGGTGTCGTTCACGTGGGTGTGGTACATGAAGCTGCCGCTGCGCGGCGGCGTCACCCGCACCTCGAAGGAGTCGCCGGGCATGATCGCCGGTGTGGGGCTGCCGCGGTATCCGCCGACGCCCACGACGCCGTCGAAGGGGCTCTCCAGCTCGAGCCCGTGCCAGTGGACCGCGGTCGGCTCATTCGAGCGGTTGATCACCCACAGGCTGGTAGGCTCGCCGCGATGGAGCACGATGGTGGAGCCGGGCAGCCGCACCGAGTCGGGTGCGGGCTCGCGGCCGCCCTCCTGCAGCACGAACCCGAACCGCGGCAGGCTGTCGCCCGGCACCGAGTCGCTTTGCACGAAGAGGCGCATCACCCGCCGCCCGGCGGCATTGGGGGCCGGGGCGCCCTTCGGCTGGATTTCGATCCCGAGCATCAGGCCGCCCATGCCCAGCTCCACGTGGCGCGAAGGATCGTGGTCGCCGTGGGTGTCGAGCAGCTCCTTCAACCGCATGTCCTTCTGGGCTCGCGCCTTGCCCAGGCCAGGATTGCGGACCACGTGCCAGTTGAGGTGGCAGTGGAAGACCCAGCCTCCCGCGCGGTCGGGCAGGAAGGCGAGGCGCATGGTCTGTCCCGCATCCACCAGGTCGGTGACCACCATGCGCTGCTGGGCCGCCCAGTACACGGTGTCGCGCTGCGCGTCGCCGCGGGCATCGACGCGATAGTAGAAGCCGTGCAGGTGCAGCGGGTGCGGCGCCGGGGACGCGTTCACGATTCGCCAGCGCACCGAGTCGCCCTGGGCATAGGCGAGGCGCTCGGTATGGGGCCAGGGACGCCCGTTGATCACCATGTATTCGTTGTCGAAGTCGGGCTCGCCCTTCTCGTCCTGCGCACTCACCCAGGCACCGATCACGAACACCCGGTCCGGCGCCACCTGCCCACCCGGCGGATCCACGACGAACGCGCCGTGGAGCTGGCTGTCCTCGTACATCCGGTCCTTGAACCCTGTCCCCGCCTTGGCCGCCCAGTAGTAGAACGTGCCCTCCACGTCGGCGATGAACCGCGCGGTGGCAGTGGTGCCCGGAGCGACCACGAGGGAATCCATCACCGGCTGGCGCCGCGCCGAGAGGCCGTGGACGACGATGGTGGAGTCGTGCGTGTTGGTGACCGCGACCTCGAGGCGGGTGCCCAGCGGCACGCGCACGAGGGGCCCCGGCATCTGCGGGCCCTTGCCGACCTCAGCGAAGGCGAGGATCGACGCCCCGGGCTGGTCGTCGCCAAGGAGGTGCCATATGGACTGCCGGATCTCGAGCGCGAGGGTGAGCGTGCCGCCCGAGAGCCGCCCCGCCGCGGTCCGGTTTTCGTTGAACGCGGCGGGGGGGAGGTCGCCGGTGGGATTGTCGGGGCGCGCCCGCGGGAGCGCCGCGAGGCACAGGACTGCGGCCAGCGGAAGGATGCGCAGCATTGGATCCGTGTCGGGAAGGCGGGGGAAGCGCCACAATACGGTCGGGGCACGAGCGGCGCCAGATCTGGCGGAGTCGGCGGACGTTCCACGAGGGTTGACCGGCGCCGGGGCCGGGCCGACTTTCGGCCACCATGCCCGCCCCGTTCCAGTGCCTTGCGGTCACCACGCCCGGACTCGAGGCGATCACCGCGGCGGAGCTCGCCGCACTCCGGCTCACGCCTGGCGAGAGCGAGCCCGGTGGCGTGTCGTTCGTGGCGCACCATTCGGGCATCTATCGCGCCAACCTCGAGCTTCGCACCGCCACCCGGGTGCTGGTGCGGGTCGCCCGATTCCACGCCCATTCCTTCTTTGAGCTGGAGCGCCACGCCGGCGAGATCCCGTGGGAGGATTGGCTCCCGCCCGGGGCCGAGCCGGTGTTCCGGGTGACCTCGCGGAAGTCGAAGCTGTACCACCAGGACGCGGTAGCCGAACGCCTGCTCAAGGCAGCAGGGCGGGAAGGCGGGAAGGCGGCAGGCCCCGCTTCCACCCTTCCGCCCTCCCGCCCATCCGCCCTGTTCGTCGCCCGCCTCTGGCGCGACGAGCTCACCCTCTCGGTGGATGCCTCGGGCGAGGCGCTCCACCGGCGCGGGTACCGGCTCGAAACCGCCAAGGCGCCGCTCCGGGAGACGCTGGGCGCGGCAATGCTCCTGGCCATGGCGTACGACGGGTCCGCCCCGCTCATCGACCCGTTCTGCGGGTCGGGCACCATCCCGATCGAGGCGGCGCTGATCGCCCGCCGCATGGCGCCGGGACGGCGGCGGCCCTTCGCCTTCGAGCGCTGGCCCCGCTTCGAGCCGGCGACATGGTCCAAGGTGAAGCACGAGGCCGAGGCCAAGGTGCTCGACCGCGTACCGGCGCCCATCCTCGGATCGGACCGCGACGCCGGAGCGGTCGAGGCTTCGCGCGCCAACGCCATGCGCGCGGGCGTCCACGAGGACGCGACCTTCGAACGGAAGGCGCTCTCCGACCTCGACTATGGAAACAGCGCGGCGGGCTGGGTCGTGACCAACCCGCCGTACGGTGTCCGCATCGGGGACCGCCGCGAGCTGCGCGACCTGTACGCCCGGCTCGGACAGGTGCTCGCTCGGCGCCCGCCGGCATGGCGCGCCGCCATCCTCTCCGCGTACCGCGAGCTGGAACGCGCGGCCGGCATCGACTGGGCAGAGATCCTCGAGACCACGAACGGGGGACTGGGGGTGAGGTTGATGGAGGGCGGGAGGTAGCGGGAAGGAGCGGGACGCAGCCGCCAGGGACTCCACGCAGGGCGAGTGTGGGGCCCGTCACTCGCCGCCCCCGGGCCCGGAATGCAGTATGGGGCTGACTGCGGGCTGTCGCTCGCGGGATCGCGGAGGGACGCATGGGCCGAATCGCCACGGTGCTTGCCGTCGCGCTGGTTGTCGCATGCGGGTCGCGCAACGACCCGCGCCCCATTCCGGCGCCCGGGACCAGTTCCGCTCCGCCACCCGCGCCGCCACCGGATCCGGGCCGCGTCGAACGCATCGCCTGGCGCGCCGGGCCGCCGCTGCCCGCGCCGCGTGACCATCACATCACCTTCGTGACCAGCTCGGCCGGCGGTGGCGGCTGGGTGTGGGTCGCGGGGGGCACCGACTACAAGACCGTCTTCCGGGATGTCTGGCGCATGCGGCTCACCCCGGAGGGACAGCCCTCGGCGCCGTGGGAGCGCGCGGGCGAGCTGCCCGAGCCGCGGGCCGGGCTCTCGGTGACACAGACCGAGGCCATGGTGATCCTCACTGGCGGACAGGATTCGACGCTCACCAAGCGAACCGAGGTGTGGACCGCCGCGATCAAGTCGGATGGTGCCCTCGGTGCCTGGTCGATTGGCCCGCCGCTCCCCAGTCCCCGATTCCACCACGCGAGCGTGTTCCACGAGGGTTACGTCTTCGTCAGCGGCGGGCTCGAGGCCCGCACCTCGGTCGCGGCGCTGCTCCGCTCGAAGCTGGGTGAGGATGGCGTCCTCGGGCCCTGGGAACCGATGCCACCCATGCCGCGGCCGCGCTCGCACCACGCCGCCGTGGTGCACGATGGCGGGCTCTGGCTCGTCGCCGGACTCGACGGAAACCCGGCCGGCGAGAATACGCCCCTCTCGGACGTGATCCGGTCGGCGTTCGGCAAGGACGGCGCGCTCGGCCCCTGGACGACGGCCGGCACCCTTCCGCACGCCTACGGCACGCACGCCGCGATCGAAGCAGGCAACGCACTGTGGCTGCTCGGCGGCGTCGAGGACGACGCGCGGTTCGTGGACGTGGTGCTGCGAGCGCCCTTCGAGGGTGACAAGCTTGGCGCCTGGGAGATGAAGGAGCCGCTCCCGAACGCGCGATCCCACGTGCACCAGGTGCCCCGCTTCGGCGGTTCGGTGTACTCGGTCGGGGGCAGCAATCGCCGGGTAGTGACCACCGACACCTGGGTGGGCGCCTTGCAGTAGAACGCATCGCCCTGAGGGCGATTTCCGCCCTTCCGTCCCCTCGACCTGTCGCGGTGGCGCCGCAACGCCGTCCTGATGCGCCGCTGCAAGCGTCGGCGCGCATGTCCAGGAACCAATTCGCAAAACCTTGAGTATCAACAAGATGGAGGGAGCGGGCAGGGTGGAGTCCGCCCGTGCCCGCTTCCTGCATTTGAGGGGGTCAGGCTCCACCCCTTGGCTTTACTGGAGGTGCACCATGTTCGAGGCACTCCGTTCGCTCGCCCGGCGCTACCCGGTGACGGTGTCCCGCCAGCTCCAGGCCGGCTATGCCGCGGCGTGGCAGGCGCTGGTGGAGACCCACCGGGAGCAGGCCGTGAGCTTCGTCCAGTCGATGAGCGGCCTCCTCTCCACCGAGGAGGCGCTGGATCGGTACTTCTTCGAGGTGCCGGTTGCCCGGCCGATGCAGGATGCGGTCCGCGCCGGCGCAGTCGTGCAGCTGATGGCGGACGGGGCACCGGCGGAGCAGGAAGCCCGCGAGGCGGCCAACATGTGGCGCCTGCTCGAGTCGGCGCGCCAGCTGGCCCGGCAGCGGGACCAGACCCGCGAGCGCGCCACTCTCGCCGCGGCGCGGGCCGCCGAGGCACTGGCAGCGACGCACCTGCGCAATGCGCTGACGATCGAGGAAGTCTCGGGGCACATCGACGGGCCGGAAGAGTCGGTGCTGCAGTACATCCGCACGCTCGACCTGCCGTCCGTCACGGCGCAGCTGGTCTACCAGCAGGCGCTGGCCCGCCTGGCCGAGCGTGAGCTGGCGGCGGAGCGGGTGCAGTCCATCGCGGCGGAGCCCGTGGGCCGGGTGCCGGCGAAGCGGCCGCTGATGCTGGTGAAGTTCCTCGGCGCGGGAGCGTAAGGCAGGAGATTTCAAGGCCGGAGGTTCAAGGCCTGGGACATAATGTCGAAGGTCGAAGGTTCGAGGATGGGGGAACGAGACGCTGTCCCCCGACCTCTGATCTTCGACCTTCGACCTTTCACCTACCTGCTGTTCACCACTCCGGTCCAGATCCCTCCGAACAGCGCCAGGTTCACCCCCGGCATCAGGCAGAACAGCAGCAGCGCCGCGCCGCCCGCGACCAGCACCACCACCGCGCCCCGGGCTTCCGCCGCCTTCCCCATCAGCGCGAACGGACTGAAGTACAGGCTCCCCGCGAGCAGGTAGTAGAACCAATCGAAGGTGACGTCCGGTCGCTGGGTCCAGTGGGTGACCAGCGCGGCGACGTAGCTGGCGTAGACGACCGCGAGGGCGAGCCGCGCGAGGAAGGCGACCAGAGCGGCCAGGCCGCGGGCTTGCCGGCGCCCCGGCCGTGCCCCCGAGAGGTGGTCGAGCGGCGCCACCAGCAGGCGGAACGCGATGGTGAACACCACGGCGCTGGGCAGGAGCCGGAGCAGGTACGCCAGGATCGGGGGCATGGGGGCAGGATGACCGGGCCGGGGACACGCGGCAAGGGTGATGTGCCGGCCGGGAAACCGGTGACGGGCCGATCTCGTCGGAGATGGAGTCCCTCGAGGAGATCCGCCGCATGACTGCCGTGCTCGCCGGCCTGCCGCTGGCGTTCGTGCTCGCCCTGGGCAATCCCGATCCCCAGGGCCTTCTCATCGTCGCCAACAAGCAGGCGGCCAGTGCGTCGCTCATCGACGTGGCGAGCGGCCGCACCCTGGCCACGCTCCCGACCGGGACCGGCCCGCACGAGGTCGCCGCTTCGCGCGACGGCCGCTGGGCGGTGGTCACCGACTACGGCGCGCAGACGCCCGGCTCCTCGCTCACCGTGCTCGACCTGCGCCGGCGGGAGGTAGCTCGGACCATCGACCTGGTCGCCTTCCGCCGGCCGCACGGCGTGGCCTTCCTGCCCGGCGACAGCCTGGTGGCCGTTACCAGCGAAGCCAACCAGGCGGTGCTGGTGGTGAACATCATTCGCGGCGAGCTGGTGCGCGACATCCCGACCGAGCAGCGCGGCACCCACATGGTGTCGGTCACCGCCGACGGCAGGAAGGGTTACACCGCGAACATCCCCGACGGCACGATCAGCGAGATCGACTTCGCCTCGGGGACGGCCACGCGTCGCCTCGCGATCGCGCCGATGACCGAGGGCGTGGCGGTGTCGCCCGACGGCCGCTGGGTCTGGGTGGGAAGCAACGCGGCCCACACGGTGACCGTGGTGGACACCCGCGCGTGGCGAGCGGTGGACACGCTGCCGGGCAGCACGACGCCCTACCGGGTGAACATCTCGCCCGACGGTCGCATCGCCGTGGTGTCGTACCCGACGGAGAACGTGGTCCGCCTCTATGACGGCGCCACCCGTGCCGAGCTCGGCACGGTGAGCATCCCCGGCCCGCGCGGCGGCGACGTCGGGCCCCTCGGCAGCAGCATTTCCGCCGACTCGCGCTACGCCTACGTGGCGCTGGTGGCGCAGGATGCCGTGGCGGTGGTGGACCTGCGCGAGAAGACGGTGGTGAAGTACCTGGAGACCGGCCGGGGGCCGGATGGGATCGCGATCACGGCGAACCGGGAATAGCCAGGCGCGCTACTTCGCCAGCGACGAGTTGAAGTACTCCGGCACCCCGGTCACTTCCCGCAGCAGGAAGGGCCGCAGCCAGAACGGGATCGCCGGCACCAGCGCCTCGTTGGGCAGCTCCACCTCGGCCAGCACGAGGGGCCGGTCGGTGAACGCGTCGATCTCCCAGGTCAGGTCGCCGTCGGGCACCCGGTGGCGCCGCTTCTCGAGGCGCCGCCCCTCGGTGAGCGGCCAGAGGGCCTCGAACAACCGTCCGTCGATCTCCTCCTCCAGTTCCACCCGCGCCACGCCGCGGCCCGTCTTCACCGTCCGGTAGTAGCGGTCGCCGTCGCCGTCGCGCGCGAGCCGGAGCCGCTCCACGATGACCTTGCCGGGGAGGTATCCCTGGCGGATCTCGGTCCAGGGCGCGGACTCGGCGGTGGGCGGGAGGGTCGAGAGCAGGTACTTCCGCTCGATCTCGAGCGGCAGCCCCGCCGCTGCCCCGCGCGACTCGAGCCGGGCGGCGACCTGGCGGGCGCCGAAGACGACGTCGGCCCCGGCCGGCTCGAGCCACTCGCGCACCACGGCGTGCCAGGCCTCGACCTCGCGCTCCCCCAGCCGCTCCAGCAGCCACTTCACGCCATCCACGGCATCGGGCTTCGCCTTCCGGAGCAGCCGCGCCAGCAGCTCGGCCAGCGCCTGCGCGTCGCGAAGCTCCCCCAGGTCGTCCTGCAGCCTGGTGAGCCGCGCGACGAGCGTGTCGGCCTCGAGCGACGCAGCGAAGGGCTCGAGGAGGTAGCGCAGGCGCTTGCCATGGATCCGTGCCCGGTGGGCGCGCTCCCGGTCGGCCAGCGAAAGCACGCCGGCGAGGTCTTCGCCCAGCGCGTCGG
>JBOHSQ010000255.1:0-4382 GCA_050733295.1 Gemmatimonadales bacterium | reverse complement strand
GGACGAGGTAGATCAGCACGATCGCGAACCCGAGGGTCACGGTCAGGGCCCCGCCCTCGCGGCGGATCTGGCGCGACTCGCCGGCGTGGTCGAGGGTGACGGCGGGCCCGGCGGCGGCCGCGGCCGCCTGCTCGAGCACCCGCAGGCCTTCTTCCTTGGTAACGCCGGGCTGTACGCCGCCGAAGATCCGGACGGCGTTGCGCTGCTGGAACCGGTTGAGGGTGCGCGGCGCCGCCGCGGTCTCGATCCGGGTGAAGGTGGACACGGGGACCAGGTCACCGTCCGGGCCGCGGATCTTGAGGTCGAGCAGGGGGCCCACGGTGGTGCGGCCCTCCTCGCCGATCTGCGGGATCACCTTGTAGCTCCGGTCGAAGTAGTTGAACCGGTTCACGTAGGCGCCGCCGAGCAGGGTGCCCAACTCCTGGCCCACCCCCGCGAGGTCGAGGCCGAGGTCGGCCACCTGCTCGCGGTCGATCACGACGCGGGCCTCGGGGAGGTCCAGCTTCAGGTCGGTGTCGACGTAGAGGAACTTGCCGCTCTGCCAGCCGGCGCCAACCACCTGCCCCACCGTCTCGAGCATCTGCTCGGGCGGCAGGTCGGACTGCAGGACCAGCTCCACGTCGTACTGGCCGGGGGTCGGCAGGGGGGGGTCGAGCCGGGGGAAGACCCGGACGCCCGGCACCTGCGAGACGGCCCCGAACACCTCGCCGTACATCTCGGCCGTCGAGCGGTTGCGCTCGTGCCAGTCCTTGGCCACGAGCCCGCCGAAGCCGCCCCAGTTCGCCGTGAGCGACCACATGAACTCGGTCTCGGGGAACGAGGTGATCACCTTCACGACCTCGCGCGAGGCGCGGTCCGACGCCACGAGTGAGGCATCGGGCGCTGCCTCCATGAAGAGGCTGATGTGGCTCTGGTCCTCGACCGGGGCCAGCTCGCGCTTGGACCAGGTATAGAGGGGCCACGCCGCGGCCATGAAGAGGAGCGCCGCGCCGACGACCGCGCCGCGCATGGCGAGCGCGCCGTCGAGCATCTTCGCGTAACGGTCGCGCACCCGGTCGAAGCCGTGATTGACGAGGCGGGTCAGCCGCCCCTCCCTGCCCTCGGGGTGCACGAAGTGCGCGCTCATGACCGGTGAGAGCGTGATCGCCACGAGGCCCGAGACCAGCACGGCCGCGGTGAGCGTGAGGGCGAACTCGAGGAAGAGCGAGCCGGTGAGGCCGCCCTGGAACCCGATCGGCGCGTACACCACCGCGAGCGTGATGGTCATGGCCACGATGGGCCCGACCAGCTCGCGCGCGCCGTCGAGCGCCGCGCGGAAGCGCGACTTCCCGAGCCGCACGTGGCGCTCGACGTTCTCGACCACCACGATGGCGTCATCCACCACGAGGCCCACCGACAGCACCAGGGCCAGGATGGTGAGCAGATTGAGGCTGAAGCCGAAGGCGAGCATCAGGAGCGCTGCCCCGACCAGCGACAGCGGCATCGCCACCAGCGGCACGATGGAGGTGCGAAGCGAGCCCATGAAGAGGAAGACCACGACGCCGACGATGGTGATCGTCTCGGCGAGGGTCTTGCCGATCTCCTTGAGCGCGTCGCGCATGAAGCGGGTGCCGTCCCACACCATCCGCATTTCGACGTCGGCGGGGAGGGTGGGCCGGATCCGCTCCATCTCCTCACGCAGGTGGCTCGCCACTTCAATCTCGTTGGCGCCGACCAGGGGCCACACGCCCAGGTAGACGGCCTCACGGTCGTTGTACTTGGTGACGAAGTCGGCCTCCTCGGCGCCCAGCTCCACGCGGGCCACGTCGGACAAGCGGACCACCGCGCCGTCGCGGTCGGACACGATCAAGTCCTCGAACTCGGCGGTGGAGCGGAGGTCGGTGTTAGCGAGGAGGTTGACCTGGACCTGGTCGCCCTTGGTCTGGCCCACCGCCGCGAGGTAGTTGTTGCGGCGGAGCGCCTCATGGACATCACCGGGCGACAGGTTGAACGCCGCCAGGCGGTCGGGGTCGATCCAGACGCGCATGGCGATCTGGCGCCCGCCCTCGATGCTCACCCGCTGAACCCCGGACAGCGTCGCGAACTGCGGCTGCAGGCTGCGGGAGAGCCAGTCGGTGAGCGCGGGGATGCTGCGCTCCGGCGAGGAGAAACTGAGGTAGAAGGTCGCAAACGGCCGGTCGGCCCGCTGGACCTCGACCACGGGCGGCTCGGCTTCACCAGGCAGCTCGGCGCGGACCTGCTGCAGCCGGGCGGTCACCTCGGCGAGGGCCGCGGTGCTGCTGTGGTTGAGCTTGAGCCGCACGGTCACGGTGCTCACGCCGGCGCGGCTGGTGGACTCGACGTAGTCCACGCCGCCGATGGCGGACACCGCGCGCTCGATCGGCACAGTGAGGAATCCCCGGACGGTCTCGGCGCTCGCGCCGAAGTACACCGTGGTGATCACCACCGAGGAACTCTCGAGGTTGGGGTACTGCTGCACCGGCAGGCTGGTCAGCGCCCGCACGCCGAGCAACAGCACGGCGATGTTGAGCACCACCGCGAGGACCGGGTGCTTGAGGAAGTAGTCCGTGACGGCCCTTCGGGCCGGCGGCTGGATGGCTCGGGCGTTGGATGGTTGGCCCGCCGGCCCGCCGCCACCAGGTGTCTGGTCGCTCACTTGGCGCCTCCCGCGGAATCCGGGGTAGCGGACTTGGCCGACGGGTCGGACACCTGCACCAGGACGCCGTCGCGGAGCTTGAACGAGCCCGAGGTGGCGACCTGCTGGCCGGGCTCCACGCCCTCGAGGATCACGACCTCGTCGCCGATGACTTCACCGGCGCGAACGTTCCTCACCGCGGCGCGGGACTCGCCCTTCTCGCCGGTGGTGATGACAAAGACGTGATCGCCGGCGGGGCCCTTCCGGAGCGCGGACACGGGAACCACGACAGCCTCCTGCAGCGGTCCTTCGGGAACGCGGACGCGCACTGACGCGCCCGGCCCGAGCGTGCGCTCGGCCGAGGCGATGCGGGCACGGACCGTGGCGTTCCGGGTCGTGGGATTCACGAGCGCGTCCACCGCGACGATCGAGGCGGGCAGCGGCGCGGAATCGCCGGCGAAGACCTCGACCCGGTCGCCGACGCGCAGGCTCGCCGCGACAGCCTGGGCGACGCTGAAGTCCACGTGGGCCGCGTCATCGACGCCCTGAATCGTGGTCAGCTCGGTCCCCTCGGAGAGGTACTGGCCGGGGTGGACGTCGGCGATGCCGACGCGGGCGCGGAACGGGGCGCGGATCGTCTTGCGCTCGATGACGGCGCGGGTGCGGGCCATGTCGGCCAGGGCGACGTCGCGGTCCATGCGAGCGCGGTCGAGCTCCTCGCGCGAGACGGCGTTGTCGCGGCTCAGGCGCTCGGTCCGGCCGAGTGTGGTCTCGGCGAGGTCGGCCCGGGCGCGCTGGGCCTGCAGCTCGGCCTGCTCGACCGACACATCGAGGGCGACGAGGACGGTGCCGGCCTCGACGACCTGGCCGGGCAGGAGCCGGACCTGACGCACCGTGCCGGGCAGCTCGTTCTGCAGGGTGACGGAGCGTAGCGCGCGCACGGTGCCGATGGCGGTTGTCGTGGCGCGGTGCGGCCGCGCGATAGCGGTGGCTGCGGTCACGACCTCGACCGGCTCGGTCATGTTGGCCGAGGCGGCGTTGGCGGCGCGGACCGAGGAGAGCTTCCAGACGAGGAGCAGGGCCAGGAACAGGAGGACGGCGCCAAGCAGGAGGCTGGAGCGCCGGACGGTGGCCAACCGGGAGGATTCAGGGGGTTGCATCGCGAGCGTTCTCCAGTGAGCCGAGAGCAGTTAGACGGTTGTGCAACACTCGTACTTCAGGATGCGAAACGGGGGGCATCGAGGCGACTTCCGGGTCTACCGTTGGGCCGGGATCGTCCCGGTGCGGCGGAGGAGTTCGGTGGTATATGCGGCGAGGACGTCGGCGCGGAAACTGGCACTCATGTACTGGCCGTCGCGTTCGGCTTCGACCAGTCCGGCCCGGATGAGCTCCTTCATGTGGTGCGAGATGGTCGCCTTCGAGACCGGAAACTCCTGGCAGAGCTTCTGATAGGGGCACTCGTCGTTCTCGGCGATGGCCTGCAGGAGGGTGAAGCGCCGGGGGTCGGAGAGGGCCTTGGCAATCCGGTCGAACTGACCGGGGGTGAGGGGGGAGGGTGGCTTTTGTTGCATGGTTAGATAACTATCTAACTGTCGCCCGGGCGTCAAGGGGCGGGCGGGCGGGCGGGACGGGCGGGACGGGCGCCGGCGGCGGAGGTGACGGTGGTCCTGGGGTGGCCGAATGCCAAGTGGGTGTACAACCGGGTATATCGGGGATTGCGGGAGGTGCGGCGGGTGCTGGAGGAGAG
>JBOHSQ010000254.1:0-7276 GCA_050733295.1 Gemmatimonadales bacterium | reverse complement strand
CCTCTACGGCTGCCGCCACAGCCTCGTCGACGGCCTGTTCCGCGCCACCGACGTGATGCTGTCCGGCAAGGTCGCGGTGGTCTGCGGCTACGGCGACGTGGGCAAGGGGTGCTGCCAGAGCCTCAAGGGCCAGGGCTGCCGGGTGATCGTCACCGAGATCGACCCGATCTGCGCGCTCCAGGCGGCGATGGAGGGCTACGAGGTGCGGACGGTCGAGGACGTGGTGGCGACGGCGGACGTCTTCATCACCGCCACCGGCAACCGGGACGTGATCACGGTCGCGCACATGGCGCGGATGAAGGACAAGGCGATCGTCGGCAACATCGGCCACTTCGACAACGAGATCGACATGGCCGGGCTCAAGCGGATGCCGGGGGTCGAGCGGGTGAACATCAAGCCGCAGTACGACGAGTTCGTGTTTCCCGACGGGCACTCGGTGCTGGTGCTCTCCGAGGGGCGCCTGCTCAACCTGGGGAACGCCACCGGGCACCCAAGCTTCGTCATGTCGTCCAGCTTCACCAACCAGGTCATGGCCCAGATCGAACTGCACCGGAACGCGGGCAAGTACGGGCGTGAGGTCTACGTCCTGCCCAAGCACCTGGACGAGAAGGTCGCGCGGCTCCACCTCGACAAGCTCGGCGCCCGCCTCACCGAGCTCACCGACCGGCAGTCGGACTATATCGGGGTGCGGAAGGAAGGGCCGTACAAGCCGGAGCACTATCGGTACTAGGAAGTTCCATTACTCCGGCCGGTACTTCTTCACCAGCCCCTTGGCGATCTCCGCCTCCGAGAACGCCACCTCCTTCATCTCCCCCCGCGCGAACATCGCCGCCTGGTCGCTGTACCAGGGCGAGTCCGGGCGGCTGCTCTCCCCGTAGGCCAGCACCGAGCGCGCCCGGGGGCCGTCCTTCCCGAACTCGACCGCCAGTACCCAGCCGTCACCGCCGGCCACTTCGAAGCGGCCGTCGCCGATCGGCCGGTGGAACAGCACCCGGAAGCAGCCCGCGGAGCCGTTGCACCCGCCGATCGGCACGTCCACCTGGCCCCGGCGCATCCGGCTCAGGTCACCCCAGGCCATGTCGAGCCTTCCGTACGCGGCCTTCACTTCCCCCACGACCTTGGCGAACGTCGCCACGGCCCTGTCCGGATCGGCCAGTCCGTCGGGCGTGGTGAGCGGCGCGGCGGGATTCCACGGCGTCGTGAATGCGGCGCGGGCGCGCTCCCCTGAGTTCCGCCCGCTGCCACGCACGTACTGCCTGTACCACTCCTCGAACAGCACCGCCCCCTTCGCCTCCGGGGAGGCCGTGCGATCCCACGCGTCCACCAGCGCCAGCGCCTGCGCCACGTCCCCGGTCGGAGCGGTGGCGCGGACGGCGGCGACCAGGTCGTCCGCGAAGCGCTCGCCCGCGAGCATCCGGGTCGAATGCTTGAGCCGGACCACATCGTCGAGCGTCACCTCCGGCTGGCCGGCCACGAGCAGCAGCGAGAGCTGGCTCCGGAGGCTCAACGACGGGCCGGGGAAGTCGGGCGGTGGAAACCGGGTCGAATCGATTGGCGACTCGAGGTTGGTGAAGTGGAACGGGTCGTTGGCGTTCTGGAGATACGCGGTGGGCGGATTCAGGACCTGCGGCAGCGCCCCGAGAGGATAGAGCTCGGACCACATGTCGCCGGTCGCGTGCGCGGCGACTGCGGCCGTGTCGCCGCCGGAGGCGTGCGGGCGGCGCGGCAGCGCGGCGTTCCAGACGTAGAAGACATTCCCCTCACGGTCGGCGTACGTGAGGTTCGACTCGGTGTGCGCCCGGAGCCGGAGCGCGTCCTTCCACTGCTCCAGCGAGCGCGCCCGCATCATCCGCAGGAACTGCTGCGCCTTCCGATACTCGCCCCAGCCCGGCGACTTGAGGACGTACACTTTCCCTTCCCCGCGTCCCACCACGGGGCCGAAGGGGGTCCGCCACGTCTCGCGTGACTCGCTCGAGTACCCCGGTCCGTTCTTCCACTCCACCGTCGTGACCACCCGCTCGAGCGGCATGGAGCGGCCGTCGAGCAGGACGTGATCCGGGCGCGCGGGGTCGACGTCGAGCGCGTAGACCTCCTCGAGGTCGGGCGCGTTGTTCGTCGTGGCCCAGCCGAGCCGGTCGTTGAAGCCACCGTTGAAGTACAGCGGGAAGCCGACCCGGAAGTCGCCATAGAAGTTGATGACCCCCGGCACGGTGACGTGCGCCTCGTAGTAGTTCCCGAACCAGAGGTCGCTCCACCCGAGGTGCGGGTTGCGGAGCAGTATGGCGCGGCTCGACCGGGTCTTCCGGGGCCCGAAGGCCCAGGCGTTCGATCCGATGTTATCCCTTGCCAGCGAATCGGCCTCGGCCCGGCGCCGCGCGAGCGCGCGGCGGAACTCGCTCGTCGCCGGGTCCACGGTCTCGTCGCCCCAGAGCGCCGCCGCGTCCTGTGGCGTGAACGGGGTGAGCGCCCAGTCCTGGAAGGCGTCGGGATGCATCTCCACCCACCGGTTCACCGCCGCTGCCCAGCCCGTCATCACGGCCTGGACGGCGGGGTCGAGACTGTCCCACGTTGCGACGGCCCGTTCGTGCAGCGGGCGCCAGGTGAAGTCCGCCTCCAGGGAGTCGCGCCCGTAGAGCCGCGCGAGCTCGCCGCGGGCGCGGACCAGGTTGAGGACAATGCGCTCCCCGTGGTCCTCCAGCTGGGCCCACGCGAGCCCGTATCCCATGGCGCCGAGATCCTGCGCCAGGATGTGGGGGACGCCGTGCGCGGTCCGGCGAATCTCGACCCGTGAGGGGTATGACTGTGCGGCAAGGGGCGCAGCGAGGGCGGCGAGGAACGCGACGGCGAGGGTTGGGCGCATCGTCATCGGGGTTGCGGGTCGCGGAATATATGGGCCGGCCGGCTCCCTTGCCCCGCCCGGTACCGGCCCCGATTTTGGGAACAGCCACGATTCCGGGGCAGGCGATCCAGGATCGCCGGGGTAACGCGCATGGCCCCTGTACTCGTTGGCGTGGCGAGGCTCCTGCTGCTGATGCAGGCGACGCAGGCCAGTGTCGTCGGCACCGTGCGGGACGGTGAAACCGGCCTGCCGCTGGTAGGCGCCGTGGTCTCGCTGCCCGACCTCGATCGAACCGCAACGACCTCGGGCACCGGGCGCTATGCGCTCGCCGAGGTTCCGGCTGGGCCGCACCATATCTCCATCCGTTTCATCGGGTACGAGGAGCGCACCCTCCACGCGCTCGTCCCGCGGAGCGGCCAGCTCGAGATCGACGTCTCCCTCCAGCCCAGGCCTTACCGTCTCGCGCCCATCGTGGTGCGGACGCCGGTGCCGGTGCGCGGCCTCGACGTCCACGACGGCACGGTCTATCCCGATCGCGTCGCCACCATGGCCGCGGTGCGGAATCACCCGCTCGTCGCAGAACCCGACGCATTCCTGGGGGTCGCCGGCGGAGAGGTGGTGGTCCGGCCCGAGTCGCCCGGCGGGGTGCACATCCGCGGTGGCGCGGCGGACCAGACCGGCTACCAGCTGGACGGCATCCCCGTGTTGAGCCCCTACCACACCGCCGGCGTCTTCAGCGCCTGGAATCCCGACGCGCTGGCTGAGCTCCACCTGCATTCCACGGTGCCGACCCCCGAGCTCCCCGCAGCGCTATCCGGAACCATCACCGGCACGACCCGCGCACCGGGCGAGCGGGTGCGGTCCCGCGGGGGCATGAGCAACACCCAGGCCCGGCTCACCTTCGACGGCCCGATCGGGAAGGGGGGCGCGGGATTCCTGCTGAGCGCCCGTCGCGGGTTCCCGGGCGTGATCGCGCCCGACGGGGAGGCGTCGTACCTGCGCGGCACCACGGGCGACCTGCTCGCCAAGGTCGAGGCACCCCTCCTGGGTGGCCGGATGCGCCTGCTGGGCTACGACAACGGGAATGAGATCAACACTGCCGCCACGGTGGCGGCTGCCGACACCGGCTATGCCTCGGTGCCCCGCAATACCTTCGAGTGGCGCAGCCGCTCGGTCGGCGGCGAGTGGAAGCGGCCCGTCGGGAGGCTCGCACTGCGGCTCCGGGCCTGGAACGCGTCGGCCGATGCTGGGAGTGCGTGGGCGGCCGACAGCTCCTCGATGCACCTCGCCTCGGAGCGCCGCGACCTGGGAATGGCGGCCGCGATGGAGCACCCGTCGGCCGGGGCCACGGTCGTGGCAGGGCTGCGAGTCGAGCGCAGCTGGACCGCGTACGATGTCGGGGCGGATGCGGAAGGCGGGACCTCCTCGCAGCTCGACGGCACCACCTGGATCGCCACTCCCTTCCTGCAGTACGCCCGCGTGCTCGGGGCCAGCACGCTGGAGCTGGGCGCGTCGGTCCCGCTGTCCGGCGGCAGGCACTATCCGGCCCCCCAGGCGCGGCTCACCGTCCGGACATCCGACCAGCTCGCGCTGGTGGGCAGCTACGCCCGCACCCACCAGTTCGCCCAGTCGCTGCGGAACGCGGAGTCGGTGGTGGGCACGATCTTCCCCGCCGACCTCTGGGTGGGTGCGGGTTCGCCCGGTGTGCCCGTCGCCAGGAGCGACCTGGGGATCCTGGCCGCGAACTGGCAGCCGCTCCCCGGCGTGCGGCTCGGCGTCCAGGGCTACCTGCGCAGCTTCGAGGGGCTCGTCCTGGTGGCCCCGCGGGAGAGCGGGCCATTCGCCACCGACGACTTCATCGTCGGGAATGGGCGCTCCGCCGGCGCGGCCCTCGAAGCCGGGCTCAGCACGGCGCGATGGGGCGTCCTCGTGAGCTACGGATACCAGGACCTGCACCTCGACGCCGGGGAAGCCGAGTTCGTTCCCGAACACGGCGCCGCGCACGTCTTCGATGCCGGGGTCATCTACTTCCCCGGCGCCACCGCCTCGATCCGGGTGGGCGTGTCCGGCATGGTCGGGCGGAGGGGGACGCCGGTGACGGGGGGACTCGAGTGGGAGTCGTGCAACCTCCTGGACCAGGGCTGCGAGTTCGGCGGCAGTCCCACACAGGATCGGGAGCACCTGGGCAGCGTCGAGCTGCCTGCGTACACCCGCCTCGACATCGGTGTGCGCAAGCACTGGCACCTCCACCTCGGTGGGCGGGACGCCGTGCTCGGCATGTTCGGCACAGTCACCAACGTCCTCGGCCGCTACAACACGCTCACGCAGAGCCGCAACCCCACCACCGGCAGGCTCGATCCGGTGCAGATGCGTCCGCTCGCACCGCTCGCCATCGGCTTCGACTGGCAATTCTGATCCACCCGACCGGCAACCTGTCACAGACCCGGGGATTCCCGGGTTCCTCGACGTGCAGCTCAACGCAGCGCATCTCCCGCACGGGCGCAGCACGCGCCCCGACCGGGCCTGGGGTCCGGCGCGCGACGGGCCGGAAGGATCGCGGTTGACCGGGATCCCGGCGTCCTTCCCCGAACAGTTGGAGAGCCTGTTCGGCGCGCAGTTTCCCCGGCTGTTCCGGTTCCTGGACCGCCTTTCCGGCGATCCGGACCTGGCCGCCGACCTGGCGCAGGAGGCGTTCGTGCGGCTCCACCGCCGGGGGGCGATGCCGGATGCCCCGGAGGCATGGCTGGTGAGCGTGGCACTCAACCTGTTCCGCAACTCGCGCTCCACCGTGACCCGCCGTCGCCGGCTGCTGGCCGCGGCGGGCCCCGACGCGGTGCACCAGGCGGCTGCGCCCTCTCCGGACGGGTCCCTGATCGCGGAGGAGGAACGGCGACAGGTGCGGGCCGCCATCGACCGGATGCCCGAGCGCGAACGGCAGCTGCTCCTGCTCCGAGGGGAGGGCCTGAGCTATCGTGACCTCGCCGCGGCCCTCTCCCTGAATGAGGCCAGCGTGGGCACGCTGCTGGCGCGTGCGCGACGGGCCTTCCGGATCGCCTATGAGGGGAATCTCGATGCACCTTGACGACGAACGGCTCGAGCGGCTGGTGCATGGCGAGCTGGCGCCGGACGATGCGGCCACCGCACGGGTCCACCTGCTCGAGTGCGCGGAGTGCCGCGCGCGCATGGCGGCGGCGGAGCGGGAGGAGCGCCAGGTATTCGCCCTGATCGGGGCGATCGACCACCCCGTGCCGGCCGTCCCGTTCCAGCGGGTGCTGGATCGTGCCGGCTCGCCATCGCGGGCCTGGTACCGTTGGGCCGCCGCAGCGGCACTCGTCGTCGGGCTGGGCGGCGTCGCCTACGCGCTTCCGGGGTCGCCACTCCGCCGGTGGGTGGAGGCCGCCGTGGAGCGCGTGACCGGCGCACCGGATGGCATGATCCCCGACCCGGTTCGAATCGACCCGCCCCTGGAGGAGCATGCGGGCATCGCCGTCTCGCCTGGGGAAAGCCTGGTCATCGACTTCACAGGGCCGGAGGAAGGCGGAAGCGCGCGAGTCGTGCTCACCGACTCCACCGAGGTGGTCATCAGCGCCCCGGCCGGCGCGGCCACGTTCCGGGCCGAGGCCGACCAGGTCATCATCCTGCGCACCGGTATCCGGGCAAGGTTCGACATCGAGATCCCCGCGTCCGCGCCACGGGTCGAGGTGCGGGCCGGCGCGCGACGAGTCTTCCTCAAGCACGGGCCCGAAGTCACCGCTGACGTCGGCCGGCGACAGGACGGCGCCTGGCTGCTGATGCTGGGAGCGAACGGCAAATGAGGACCGTGGCCTCCGTCATATCGCTCCTCCTCGCGGGTTCCTCCCTCCACCGAGCCGGAGGAAGTGCCCGTGCACACGCTCCACATCATCAGGCCCGCGATGCTGGCGCTCGCCGCGTTGGTGGTGCCGGCCTGCAGCGAGGATGACCCCGCCGGTCCCGACGGCCCGGACTACGATCCCGAGATCCCCGCCGCCTGGGCCGCCGCGGTCGACAATTCCTGGTTCCCGCTCCAGCCGGGCACGACCTGGGAGTTCAGCGCGGACACCGACGACGGCCTCGAGACCGTCGTGGTGGAGGTGCTGGCGGAGACCAGGACGATCAACGGCGTGGTGGCGACGGTCGTGCGCGACCGTGAGTATCTCGACGGCGAGCTGAAGGAAGACACCCACGACTGGTACGCGCAGGATGCCGCAGGCAACATCTGGTACCTGGGCGAGGACACGAAGGAGATCGAGGACGGCAGCGTCGTGAGCACCGAGGGATCGTGGGAGTGGGGCGTGGACGGCGCCCTTCCCGGGATCATCATGTGGGCCGATCCCGCGGCGCACGTCGGTGAGGAATACCGGCAGGAATTCTACGAGGGCGAGGCGGAGGACTGGGGCAAGGTCGTAGCACTGAACC
>JBOHSQ010000253.1:0-8983 GCA_050733295.1 Gemmatimonadales bacterium | reverse complement strand
CGGGTTGTTGATCTCGTGCGCGACGCGCGCCGCGAGCCGACCCATCGTGCCCAGCGTCTCCAGTTCCCGGATCGCCTCTTCCGCCCGCCGCATCTGGGTGATGTCCTGGGCCTCGAGCACCAGTTGTGCCACCTGCCCGTCATGGTCGATGAGCGGCCGGATCGTCGCCTCGTAGACCCGCCCCGTCCCGTCCGGCTCCACCAGCTCCAGGATCCCGCTCGTGGCGCGGCCGCCCTTGGCCCGCTCGCAAGCCCCGCGGAGCCACTCCACCGCAGCCGGCGAATCCCGCCAGATGGCCAGCGACCACAGCACCTCGTCCCGGATGCAGTCCGCATCCCCCTCCGTCGCGGCCAGGCCATGCCGGTTGAGCTCCATGACCTTGCAGTCGAGATCAAGCAGGGCCTGGAACTGGAACGCGCTGTCGAACACCCCGCGGAAGCGCTGTTCGCTGGCCGCAAGCGCCTCGCGTTGGCGTTCCACCCGTTCCGCACGTTCCCGGGCCAGGCCGGCGAAGCGGAGCGCCATGAGCAGGAGTGCGCTCGTCGTCCCGCCCAGCAGGAGCACCAGGACCGCAATCGGCGTCCGCCGGCGCGCCACTTCGGCGGCCCGCGGCAGGGCGGCGACTTCCCACTGCCGTCCGCCGACCTCGATCTTGGCAGTCGCAGCGTCGAACCGGGTCCGCGCGGGGAGTCCCGGGGAACGGTAGAGGGTGTCGGCGCCGGAGCGGACGGTGACGAACAGGCCGCTCACCGGGGGCGTGAGCGCCGCCCAGATCAGCCGGTCCGCCCTGAGCCCGGCCAACGCGTACCCGTTGCACTGACGGGCCCCGGGCTGCGCCCCCTCCGACTCGACGGACCGGCAGACCGGTGAGGCCGCCACCAGGTCCTGTTCCCCCGGGCCGACGGGGGGCATGCTCACGATTGTCGACCCCGGCACGGCCCGGAGCTTCTCCTGCAGCGACCCCTGCGCCACCAGCTGGACCAGCGAATCCGGTCCCTGGCCCGACCTCGCCGCGAGCGTCCATAACCAGCCGGCCGAATCAATCAGCGCCACCCAGTCCACGGTCGGGAAATCCCGCAGGTAGGCCTCGGCCTCGCGCAGGCGCCCCGCGTCATCCGCCGCCCCCCGGGTCCGGTGTGCCTCCCGCTCGGCGAATCGGCTCATGGTGGCCATCAGCGCGTCCAGGTCGCGGCCCAGCAGGTAGCCGAGCGCGAGCGCCTCCTCGCTGACCTGGGCGCCCACCCGGCGATTCTCCAGCTCCGTGATGTTCCACCAGAGCACCACCGTGAGGGAGAGGGGCACCAGCCCCACCGCCAGCGCCCCCCACGTTGTGGCGAGCGGGCTCGCGCGCCCCTGCCACGCCAGCCCGGTGATCGCCGACCCGAGCAGGAGGAAGACGATGATCGTGTGGGGGCTCACGCGGGACAGCTCGAGACCGAGCAGTGGCGTGAGTGGTGGAGCGAGGCGGAACAGCACGATCAACCCCGTCGTGGCCACCACCGCGAGTCCGAGCAGGCCCGCCGTGCCCTCCCGCAGCGCTCCGCGCGTAGTGGGCGTCAGGCAGGCGATCGCCAGGCCCGCCGTCAGCGACAGGAGCGAGGTGACCAGGGCCACGCGGCCATGCGGGGCCACCGGCAGGTCGGCCAGGAATCCCTGGGGCACCAGCAGCGGGTCGATGCCCAGGCTGACGTCCGTCAGGTGCTCGAAGGCGATCAGCGCTGCTATGACCAGGACGATGGCGGTGGCGATGCGCGCCACGCCCAGGAATCCGGTGGCCACTGCGGCGATCGCCACGGCCGCCGCGATGTAGATGAGCGCCGCCAACGGGTACGCGGGGGCGAGTCCCGGGATCGGCTGCACCAGGGGCGTGCTCTGCCCCACCCAGCCGGCCAGGATCAGGGCGCCCAGGGCGGCGACCGTGACTCCGACCGCGACGGCGAAGTGTCGCGCCGGAGACGGAGCTGGGCCCGGCTGGCTCATTGTCGGAGGTTCGGTTCTCGGCTGGTTGGATCCTGGAGCGTGCGCGCCAGGGCCGTCACGTCCACCGGCTTGCTGACGAAACGATCGAAGCCGGCTTCCCAGGCTTCGTCCCGGTCGCGCGAGTGGGCGAAGCCGGTGATCGCGATGAGCAGCGCACCGCGCGAGGTGGGATCGGCTCGAAGGGCGCGCGCGACGGCGTAGCCGTCGACCACGTCGGCGAGGAAGAGGTCGCAGAGCACCACGTCCGGGGAGGTCTGCTTCCCCAGTTCGATGCCCTCGACACCCGAGTAGGCCACCGCGACCGTGTGGCCCGCCAGCTCGAGCAGCGCGCGGGCCGTGTCCGCCGCGAAGCGGTCGTCGTCAACGATCAGGATTCGGAGCGTCCTGCCCCCGTGTGCGTCAAGATTCACCCTCGCCCTCGAGGGGTAGTGCGACGTGGCCCTCACGCTGCCACCGCCGGAGCTTGCGGTACAGCGTCCGCCGGGAAATCCCCAGGATGCGGATCGCCTTCCCCTGGTGCCCCTTGGTGCGATGCAGCACCTCGAGCACGTACTCCCGCTCCAGGCGCGCCAGCGCCCAGCGCTCCGGGCCGGCGCGTGCGAGCAGGCGCCGCTCCGGGTGCTCGGCCGGACCCACCGGTGCGAATTCCATGGCCTCCGAGCCGGACGAGAGGATCATCGTCCGCTCGATGTAGTTTTCCAGCTCCCGCACGTTGCCCGGCCAATCGTACTCGCTCATGGCCGCCAGGACCTGCCGCGGGATCTCGGGCGGGTTCACCCCGTTCTCCCGCGCGAAGCGCGCCCGGAAGGCGGCGGCCAGGAGCGGGATGTCGTCGCGCCGCTCGCGCAGGGGCGGCACCCGGATGGGGAACACGTTCAGCCGGTAGAACAGGTCCTCCCGGAACCGGCCGGTGGCCACCTCGGCCGCGAGGTCCACGTTGGTGGCACCGATCAGCCGGAAGTCCACCGGGACCGTGTCGCTCGCGCCCACCCGCTGCACCGTGCGCTCCTGCAGCACCCGGAGGATCTTCACCTGGGTGTCCGGCGCGATCGTGCTGATCTCGTCGAGCAGCAGCGTGCCGCCGTGAGCCTCCTCGAACAGGCCGCGCCGGTGCGTCACCGCGCCGGTAAAGCTCCCCTTCATGTGGCCGAACAGCTCCGACTCGAGCAGCGTGGGCGAAAGCGCCGAGCATTGCACCGGCACGAAGCGCCGCGCACTCCGCGGGGAGAGCCGGTGGATGCCGCGGGCGACCAGTTCCTTGCCCGTGCCGGTCTCGCCGGTGATCAGCACCGTCACGTTGAGCGGTGCGACCTGCTCGATCAGGTCGAACATCTGCCGCACCACCGCCGAGTTGCCCACGAAGCCGATCCCGGCGTCCCCCCGGTCCCGGCGGCGCAGGCTCGCCACCTCTCGCTGCAGCTGGGACTTCTCCAGCGCCCGCTCCAGGCTCAGGAGCAATTCCTCGGTGCGGAGCGGCTTGGTGATGTAGTCGTAGGCCCCCAGTCGCATTGCCTCCACCGCGGAATCGATGCTGGCGTACCCCGTCATGATGATGACCTGGATGGCGTTCTCGAGCCCCCGCGCCTTGGCCAGCAGTTCCTGCCCGGGAATGTCGGGGAGGTGGAGGTCGATCAGCGCCAGATCGTGCGTGTTGGCCGAGAGGATCTCCAGCGCCTCGGCGCCAGTGGCGACGCAGGTAACGTCGTAGCCCTCGAAGCCCAGCAGGCTGGCGAGGAGATCGCGGGTCGGGGCGTCGTCATCCACGACGAGCAGCCGCGCCGTGCCCGGCGGGGCGTCGGTGGCCGCTTCCTTTGGACGGGCACGCGGGGGGGCTTCCTGGAGCACGGCCATGCGGGTTCCCTCAGTCCTGGTGGGGCGCACAACCGTCCAGCGCCGGTTGCGGCTTACCGGTGCGGCTGCACATTTGCAATCGTGAGCGTCGGGGACTCGGTCGTCAAGATGCCTCTTTCCATGGGCCCGGAATGGTGACCGCTCTCACAATGCTCGTCGATCGGGCACTCGCGCCACTGGCCGTGGTCCAGGTCGAGCCACCGCTCCACCACGCCAACGCGGCGTTCCTGGCCCTCGCCGGCCCGGCGCCTTGGACTTCGCTCGAGCCGGCGCTGGCGCGCCTCTTCGAGGACGGCGCGCCGGCCGATGCGAGCATCAGCGGGAATGGACTGCCCGCCGTGCAGTTCTCGCTCTGGCCCCTGCACGGCGTGAGCACCGGTCGCCCGGCCGCCGCCCTTATCGTCGCATTCCCTGCTCCCGGCCCCGATCCGGTCTTCCCGGCCAAGGCGGTCCACGACCTCCGCGGCTCGCTCAACAACATCGGCCTCGCGGTGGAGCTGCTGCTTCGCGCTCCACTTTCCCCCGCCGATCGGGCCGCCCGGCTCCGCGAGCTTCGTGACCTCGTCGACGCGACCGGGAGGCTGCTCGAGCGCTTCCCTTCCTCAGCCGTCAGCCGTTCCGAGACAGTTTGACCCGCGAGCGGGCCGTTCCGGCCCGTCCTCGATGGAAATCCCGGTGGGCAGAGTGTCGGGTGGGCCACCGCCGCACGCCTCAGGCCGTACTGCTCGCTCGGCACGCCGGTAACGATGATCGCGACATCCGCGTGCACCGGCTGGTCCAGCGGCGGCCACGCGCGGATCAAGCCTGCGGAGACGAACCACCACGGAGGGCCGCTCACCAGGTCCATCGTCCCTCCCTTCCCCCCAGCCGGCCCCCGATTCAGAATCGCATCACCTGGGTCGGCTTCTGGTCAGGACTTCTTGCCCCGGCCAGGGCGCTTGCGCCGGGAGCGTTCGGCCACGGCGATGGCCTTCTCCACCCATGGCGTCAGCTCCTCCGCGTCCTCCAGCAGGCCATCGGGCAGCTGCCAGTACTGCATCACCTCCCCATCGGGCCCGAACGGGCGGAAGGGACCGGTGCCGGCCGCCTCGAAGTCCGGGCGGTTGCTGTCGTCGGCCTTGAGGTAGAGCACGTCGTCGTCCACCAGTGCGAAGAATCGCCCCGCCGAGTAGATGCCCAGGCCGCCGAACATTGCGCGCCCGGTCACGGCGGGCGCGACCCGGCCGAGTGCCTCGAGCACGAAGTCCCGGAATCCGGGCGACACCGCCATCACGATCCGCCCGTCGCGGGGGCGGCCCGACGCGTGCCCGCCTCGACCGAGGCGCTGTTCACCTGGCGTACCCATCGGGCAAGCGAAGCGAGGAGGGAGACGGAGCCCATGGGAATGCCGTGGTTCGGGGCCAGGTATCGGCGGGATGATCCGGGTTCGCCGCAGGTCGCACAAGGCCGTCGGGCACGGTGAGCCGGATCAGCTCGCCGGCGGCCGCTCGCGCCGGACCCGCCCGGGATCGATGTCGGTGCGGTCCCGATGAATCGCGGATGCCTGAGCAGCGCTCCCCCGGGCCACTCCCCGAATCCTACCTGAACCACGAGCGTCGGTTCCACCCAGTGCGCCTTGGGGATCAGCCCCCGGTCCTCCTTCGCGAACGGAGACTCCGGTCTCACCCGCCTTGCGAGCTCCGCCGCCATCTTGGCGAGCACCCGGGTGTCGAACCCCCTTGAGCTCCGGGTTTTCCACCGGACTCTCCACAGGAACTCCCCAGGGTATCAACTCCAAGTCATTGTCGCCCAATGACTTGGGTCAATGCGCCCGTAATGCATGAGGAAGGCCGTGCCGCCGGTCACGAGGCACGGGTGGAGAAGGGGGCGGCCGGGAGGAGGGAGGAGGAAAGGCGGGAAGCGGGTAGCGAAGAGCGAGCCACGAGGATCAGGTCGTCTGTCGCTCGAACTCGACCTCGATGTCCAGCAGCTTGCGGCTCCGGTTCACTGCGAGCACCGCGAGGTCGCGTCCTGCCGCACGGTAGTGCACCAGCGCCCGCCTCGATTCGAGCGACCCGTCGACCACGACCTCGTCCCACCGCTCGGCGTGCCCCTCATATCCGAGCCACAGGTCGTGCTGCCAGGTCCAGAAGAACGGCACGTCGTGGAACGGCTCGCCCAGGCCGAGGGAGTTTCGCGCGGCGGTCCTTCCCTGCCTGCCGGCCACCACCCAGTGCTCGATCCGGACGAGGTCCCCGGTCCGTGGGTCGGGGTAGCGCGCCGCGTCACCGGCCACCCACACGCCGGGAGCGCTCGCGGCCAGCATCGGGTCCACCACCACGCCGCCTTCCACCCGGAGCCCCGCCGACTCCGCCAGCGCGAGGCTCGGCCGCACGCCCACACCGGCCACGACCAGGTCGGCGGATAGTTCCTCGTCGTCCGAGAGACGTACGCCTCCTGCTGTGGTCGCCACCGCGGTGCGCCCGAACCGGAACTGCACCCCGTGTTGCTCGTGTACGGCGCGTACCAGGTCGCCCACCGCGCTGCCGAAGACCCGCTCGAAGGGCCGTGCCCCCGGGGCCACGACGACGACGTCCAGGCCCCGGGCGCGCAGCGAGGCCGCGACCTCGAGCCCGATGAAGCTCGCGCCCATCACCACCGCGCGCCGCGCTTCGGCGGCCGTGGCGACGATCGCCTTGCTGTCGGCGACAGTTCGAAGGGTGAAGACCGGCGGTCCGGCCTCCCCCCCCAGTTCCGGCGAGACTGGTACGGCGCCCGTAGCCAGGATCAGTGCGCCGTATGCGAGGTCGCTGCCGTCCTCGAGCCGGAGTCGCTTCGCACCCGGATCGAGTGCCACGGCCCGGGCGCGCCTGCAGTCCAGCCCCTGTTCGGTGAAGTAGCCCTCGGGTCGAAGCTGCAGCCACTCCTCCGCCGCGTTTCCCGCGAGATAGTCCTTTGAGAGGTTCGGCCGGTCGCACGCCGCATCGGGATCGGGGTCCACGATGGTCACCGGGCCCTCGTATCCCCGGCGGCGCAGCTCCTCGGCCGCGTTGTGCCCGGCGCAGCCTCCGCCGACGATCACCACGGATTCGGGCAGGGCGGACTTGCGGCGGACCTGCGGAGGTGGGGGCGTGTGATCCCGCTGGTTCGCGACCCGCACGATCCCGTCGCGCTCCTCGACCACCCAGGTGGGAATCGGGTCGAGGGCGGGCCCGCCCAGTACGCCCCCCGTCCGCAGGTCGAAGCAGGCGTGGTGCCAGGGGCAGCGGAGTGTGTCCCCGACAATCAGCCCCTGCGCCAGTGGCCCGCCGTAGTGCGTGCAGGTGGCGCCGAGCGCATGAACCGTCCCGTCTCGGCGAACCAGCACCACAGCCTGATCGCCGACGTGGCCGAGGAAGGGGATGCCGTCCCGCAGGTCGCTCGCCGGGACGCCGGCCGTGAGATCGGGGCCCTTGGGTTGAGTCGTGTCTTGCGCCATGGGGTAGAGGATGCCTCGTGTGCGCGAGAACGCAAGACGGAGACGGGTGCAGCCGCGGCCGTAAAACGGAAGCGGCGCCCATCCTCGGGCGCCGCTTCGTCCGTGGCCTTCGCTTGTCCGGAGCGTCAGCCGCGGCTCAACCCCGCTCACCGAGGAATCGATCTTCCCTACCCGCCCCCATGCCCGCCGACCCCCCGCTCATGTCCTGCGTCGCACGTCTCACCCGCACTCGGAGAATCCGCAGACCCGGCAATTCACGCATCCCTCCGCGTACTCCAGCTGGCTCCCGCAGTCGGGGCAGGCGCCGGCCATCATTTCCCGGTTGCTGGAGAGCGCCAGTTGCTCGGCGCCCTCCGCGCTGGTCCGCGTCGTACGCTCCACCAGCACCGGCTCGGCGGCGGCCGCAGTGGGACCGGCCGAGGGCAGCAGCTCCTGCTGCACCCCCTGCTTGTCCTGCATCCACCGCTCGATGGCAATGCCCACCGCGTCGGGCACCGAGAGTACCTTGTTCGGCCCCAGGCCGATGGTGCGGTCCGAGCTGATGCCGCGAAGCTGGCGGTGGATCTCCCGCATCGGGATCCCCGACCGGAGCGCGAGCGAGATGATCCGGCCCATGGCCTCCACGTCGGCCATCAGCGCGCCGCCCGCCTTGCCCAGGCTCATGAACACCTCGAACGCCTGTCCCCGGTCGTCCTCGGTGATGTTGACGTAGAGGGTGCCGAGCGGGGTCTCGACCCGGCGGGTGGTGCCCCGCAGCGTCTCCGGGCGCGACCGCTTCTGCCGCCGCTGCAGGTTCTCGGCCTCGAGCTCGTGCACGTACTCCCGCAGCCGCTCCGTCTCCGCCCGGAGTTCTGCCAGTTCGCCCATCAGGTCGGCACCTTCGGCCCGCCCGCCTGCCCGTCCGCCCGCCAGGACGCCCGTCGCGAGGTCGGCGCGCGCCTCGGACTTCCCGCTCGAGGTCGCCTGCTCCTTGACCTTCTGCGCCGTGGCACCGGTCGAGAGCACCTGCATGTCCCGGCTGCCGTCGCGGTAGACGGTGACGCCCTTGCAGTTGAGCCGGTAGGCCAGCCGGTAGATCTCCTCCACGTGCTCCACGGTGGCGTCGTGGGCGAAGTTCACCGTCTTCGAGATGGCGGAGTCGTTGAAGTCCTGGAACGCCGCCTGCATCCGGACGTGCCACTCGGGCGCGATATGGTTGGCGGTGGTGAACACATGCTGCCAGCGCGCCGGCACCGCATCGAACCGGATATGGCCCTCCTCCGCGATGCGCCGCATCAGGTCGTTGGAATACCAGCCCTCGCGCTTCGCGATGGCGACGAAGTCCTCGTTCACGTCCGGCATCAGCACGCCGGCCTGGTTCCGCATGAACGCCACCGCGAAGAGCGGCTCGATGCCCGAGCTGCAGCCCGCGATGATGGAGATGGTGCCCGTGGGCGCCACCGTGGTGACGTTGCAGTTCCGGAGCCGCCGCATCGGCCGGATCCGCTCGCCCTGGGCGTTGCGGGCGCAGGTGGCATCCGGGCCCCAGATGCTCCTCTCCCACTCCGGGAAGGGCCCGCGCTTCTGCGCCAGCCGCTCCGACTCGACCTTGGCCTCCTCGTCCACGAACTGCATGACCCGGCGGCCCAGCTGCACCGCCTCCTCGGAGTCGTAGGCGATCCCCAGCTTGATGAGCGTGTCGGCCCACCCCATGAT
>JBOHSQ010000252.1:0-15175 GCA_050733295.1 Gemmatimonadales bacterium | reverse complement strand
CTCCGACCTTCGGCGTTTCCGCCCCCGGCCGTCCCGCGGGCTTGACCTGTCCATAACTATCTGCTAATATAAGCTATGCATGATGGAAAGACACTCGAGGCCCTCGCCCACCCCACCCGCCGCCGGGTCTACGAGCGCCTGCGCCACCGTCCCCACACGGTGGGGGAGCTGGCCCGCCTGGTGCGCATCAGCCAGCCGGGCGTGTCCCAGCACCTCAGCGTGCTCCGCCGCGCCCGGCTGGTGACCGACCGGCAGGAGGGTACGCGACGGTATTACCGCGCCACCCCCGAGGGCCTGGCCGAGCTCCGCCGTTACGTCGAGTCCCTCTGGGACGACGTGCTGGCGGCCTACGCGGCGGCCGACCCCCATCCGCCTCGCCCGGAGGGAAAACGATGACTGAGCCGAGGACCTCCTCGCCGGCCGCCCTGCCGCCCATCAAGCGCTCCGTCCTGGTGTCCTGGGCGCCGGACGCTGCGTTCCGGCGCTTCACCGCCGAGTTCGCCACCTGGTGGCCCCGCACCACCCATTCGATCGGGGGGCCGCGGGTTCGCCGGATTGACTTCGAGTGCCGGGTGGGCGGCCTGATCGTCGAGGAACTGCTGGATGGACGCCGCTTCCAGTGGGGCCGTGTCACTGCCTGGGACCCGCCGCGGCTGGTGGGATTCATCTGGCATCCCTCCCGGGACGAATCCAGCGCGCAGGACGTCACCGTGAGTTTCATCCCGGAGGGGCATGGAACCCGGGTCGAGCTGGTTTCTTCCGGCTGGGAGCGGCTCGGGGCGAAGGCCAGCCGCGAGCGGAAGGGCTACGCGATTGGCTGGAGAGCGGTGCTGGACGTCTTCGCGGGCCGACGGACCGCGGCCGTGGTCACCTTCGGCGCCCTCACCCACGTCATCACCTTCGTGCTCCGGGCCACCGGCCGCCTCGAATCCAGCATCGATCAGGCTGGGGGCCGCATCTCCGCCATCTAGCGCCGCTGCGGCGGCCTGCGCGAAGGAACTGCACTGGCCGGGTTTTCCGGCCAGTCGTGCTTCGGATACCTGCCCCGCATCTCCTTCCTCACCTCCGCCCAGCCGGTGCGCCAGAAGCCGGCCAGGTCGCGGGTCACCTGCACCGGACGCCTGGCCGGGCTCAGCAGCTCGAGTGTCACCGGCACCCGACCGCCTGCCAGTCGCGGCGTCTCGCTCCACCCGAACACCTCCTGCACCGGGACCGCCAGGACCGGCCGCTCGGAGTTCGAGTAGTCCACCGCAATGCGCGATCCGCTCGGCACCCGGAGGTGGCTGGGAGCCGCAGTGTCGAGGGCCGCCCGCTGGCGCCAGTCGAGCAAACCCAGAAGGGCTTCGGAGAGCTGTGTGGGCTCGATGTCCGCCAGCCGGCGCTCGTCGGCCAGGAGCCCGCCCAGCCATTCCTCGGCTCGGGCGAGCAGCACCGCCTCGCTTACGTCCGGCCACCCGTGATCGACCCGGTGGAGGAAGGCGAGGCGCTGCCTCAGAGCCAGGCCCGGCTCGCCCCAAGGCAGCGCCGCCAGCCCCTCGGCACGAATCCGCTCGAGCAGGACTCGAGCCCGGGCATCGGGATCGCCGTCGCGGACCGCCACCTCTCGCAGGACGATCGCGCCGAGTCGCTCGACCCGCCGGGTGATCACCTGGCCCCCGGACGCGTCGAATGCAGTCTCTTCGGTGGCCTCGAGCTGGTCCGCGAATTGGGCCCGCACCTCGGACTCGGAGATCGGGGCCGCGAGCCGGATCCGGCTCTCCCGGGGTTCCCCATCGAGGTCGGCGCAGGCCAGCCATTCTTCGCGAGCGAGCGCCTGGGGCACGAGGAACGCTCCCTGTCCGTTCCGCAGGATGTAACGGGGCGAATCCCCGCGGCGCCGCGCGACCCGGTCGGGATATGCCAGCGCGAGGAGCAGCCCGATTTCCGCTTCGTCGGGCGATTCGTCGTCCGGCGCACCGAGTGCACGGCGGAAGTGCCTCGCCTCCTGGCGCACGCGCTGGAGGAGGGCCCGGTCGGCACGCGGATCGCCGGAGCGTAGGGCGTGAATCCGTGAGCGGAGGTCCGCGTCTCCCGCACCGTGGTCGAGTCCCGCATGCCGGTCGCCCGCGCGCCCGAGGAGGTCCCGCTCCGCAAGTAGCGCCGCCAGATCGGCTGCCAGCGCGCCGTGGCCCAGTTCGCGGCCCCGGAGCAGCAGGTGCGCCAGCCGGGGATGAACGCCGAGTGCGGCCATCTGGCGGCCATGCGGCGTGACCTTTTCCGATTCGTCCAGCGCCCCGAGCTGTTTGAGCAGCGCCCGGGCGACACGGAACGCGGCCGCCGGGGGCGGGTCGAGCCACGCCAGCCCATCGGGACTCGACTGGCCGGTCACTGCCAGCTCCAGCGCCAGCGGAGTCAGGTCAGCCTCGAGGATCTCCGGGGTCGAGTGGGCCAGCAGGTGATGGTCCTCCGCTGCTGCCCAGAGGCGGTAGCAGACGCCCGGGGCCTGGCGTCCGGCTCGACCCCGGCGCTGGTCCGCGGAGTCGCGGGAGACACGCACGGTGGTGAGCCGGGTCATGCCGGTCCGGGGTGAGTATCTCGGGACCCGTGCCAGCCCGCCGTCCACGACGGTCCGTACGCCGTCGATCGTGAGGCTGGTCTCCGCCACGTTGGTAGCGACGATGATCCTGCGCCGGGCCCCAGCCGGCCGGAGTGCGCGATCCTGTTCTGGTCCCGGAAGCGAGCCGTGGAGTGGCACAACGTCGGCCGCGGCCGGCGGGTCCGCCAGGAGGGCCTGAACCCGCGCGATTTCGCCTACACCCGGAAGGAACACGAGGACATCGCCCTCGGCTTCATCCAGGGCCTCGCGTGCCACCGCGGCCACGGCCTCGGCATGCCTTCGCCCCGCGCGCAAAGGACGCCAGCGGGTCTCGACCGGCCAGCTGCGGCCTTCGGTGGTGACGATCGGCGCACCGCCGAGAATGGCCGCGATCGATGCCCCGTCGAGCGTTGCCGACATCACCAGCACGCGAAGGTCCTCGCGCAGGACGGCCCGTGTCTCCAGCGTGAGTGCGAGCCCGAGGTCGGCGTGCAGGTTACGCTCGTGGAACTCGTCGAAGATCACGAGCCCGGTGCCGTCGAGCCCCGGGTCGGCCTGCAGCATGCGAGTGAGGACGCCTTCGGTGACCACTTCGATGCGCGTCCGGCGCGAAACCCTGGTTTCGCGGCGGATCCGGTAGCCCACGCGCTCGCCCGGCTCCTCCCCGAGGGACTCGGCAAGGAAATGCGCCGCTGCCCGGGCGGCGATGCGCCTCGGCTCGAGCATGATGATCCGCCCGCCCCGGAGCCATGATTCGTCGAGGAGTGCGATGGGAACCCGGGTGGTCTTCCCCGCGCCGGGCGGCGCCTGGAGGACCGCCGCACCGCCACCGGCGAGCGCTGCACGCAGGGCCGGCAGGGCGGCTTCGATCGGGAGGGACTGGCTCGTCAGCGTGACTCGAAGCCGCCGAGGATGTCGACCAGGACTGAATCGGGTGGGAGGCGCCGGATCCCGTTGGCGAGCGGACCCATCGCATTGAGCCCCGCGATGTAGAGCACCCGGTAGAATCGGGAAGACCGGTGGAATACCGCCATCGCGGCCGCCGCAGGTGGCCGCTGCATCCCGGTACGCCGGCCGTTGGACACCTGGATCTCCTGACACGGCGCGAAGCCCTTGGGACTCTGCCACGTCAACCATACCACCGGACCGAATCGGCCGGATTCCTGGCGGCGCTCGAGTCCGAGCACGCTTTGGGGGTTCATGCGCGCCACGACTTCGCGCGAGACCCACCGGTCCAGCGTCTCGCCTGCCGCGAGTTCGCCCCGGGTCTCGACCAGGAGCACCTGGCGGCACAGGCCATCGTTCACCGACAGGGTGAGGTCTCGCACGCCCCGGAGCTCGTCTTTGACGGTCGCGGTGTCGTCCAGGACCCGCGGGAGGCGGAGCGAGAACGAGGAGTCGGGCGAGGTATAGGTCCGGGCGTGCAGGGTCCCGGCCAACTGTGCCCTGAGCGCCGAGGGCAGCACAACCAGGAGCAGGATGAGGGCCCACATGCCAGCAAGATAGCCGCCGCCGCCGCGTAACTCGCCAGATGGTCCCGGCTCGCCTATGTTCCGTCGTCCCCCCCCACTCGCGGAGCTCATCGGTGGAGCAGGTCGGCGAGCCCTCTACTCCGGAGGCCCCGGTCCCCCACGGCCAAGCCGACAGGGTCGCAGCCATCACCCGTGCGTTGGGCGAGCAGTACCGCCTCGGGGTCGGTCCCGAGGGCGGGGTCGCCGTGCTCGGCCGCGGAGGGATGGCGACGGTTTACCTCGGCGAGGACGCGAGGCACGACCGCTGGGTGGCGGTCAAGGTGATGCACCCCGAGATCGTCGCCTCTATCGGATCCCAGCGCTTCCTGCGCGAGATCCGCATTGCCGCCCAGCTCCACCACCCGCACATCCTGGGACTGATCGATTCCGGCGAGTCCGGTGGCGTCCTCTGGTACGTCATGCCGTTCGTGTCGGGAGAGTCGCTGCGGAGCCGGATCGAGGCGCGGGGCGCGATGCCGGTGTCGGACGTGGTGCGGTTGATTCGGGACGTGGCGAGTGCCCTGGCCCGGGCGCACAAGGCGGGCATTGTCCACCGGGACATCAAGCCGGAGAACATCCTGCTCGAGGACCGGCACGCGCTGGTCACCGACTTCGGGGTCGCGAAGGCGCTCAGCGATGCAAGCAAGGTTTCCGACACGTCGGTCGGCTTCGCGCTCGGGACCCCCGCCTACATGGCGCCGGAGCAGGCGGCCGCGGACGTGATCGACCACCGCGCCGACCTCTATGCACTCGGGATCGTGGCCTACGAGATGTTGACGGGGTCGCTGCCCTTCGATGCGAAGACCCCGCAGCAGATGATCGCGGCGCACATGGCCCGGCCGCCGCTGCCGCTCGCCGGGAAGCGGGCCGACATCCCGCCGGCGCTGACGCACATCGTCATGCGGTGCCTGGAGAAGGACCCCGAGGACCGTTGGCAGTCCGCCGACGCACTCCTCGCCGAATTGGACGAGGTCCCGATTGGAACCGGGACCCACGCCTCGCCCACCGCCGCCTACCCGACGCAAACGCCTGCTGCACCTACCTTGACGACGCCGACACCGGCGACCACGGCGGCAGCCGCCCCCGCCGAACCGGCCGCCTCCGTGAGTCCCGCACCTGCTCGCCCCGCACTCGGCGGACTGACCCGCTGGATCGGAGTCGCGGCCATCGCCGCGCTGGCGCTGCTGGCGATCCTCGGGCGCGGCTGCGGGGCAGCGCCCTGACCCGCCGATCCCCGCGCTTTCTCGGCCACCGCGCAGGGATTCTCGCGGATGGCGCGCTGCCCGGTCATGATCTCACTCATCCGGTAGAAGAGCTTCGGCGCCCGATTGCACCGGGATCACCCCGCCGCCAGGCGTCCCAGCCTCGCGACCGCCTCCTCCCTTTCGCCGGTCATCGGGTAGCCTGCGTTGAACCGGAAGCAGTGCCGGTAGGTTCCCGACGGTGAGAACAGCTCTCCCGGCATGATCCCGATCCCGGCGGACAATGCGCGCCGGCAGAGCTGGCGCGTGTCACTGCCCTCGGAGAGCTCCACCCAGAGCAGGTGCCCTCCGGAAGGACGCGAGACCCGGACGTCGCCAGGGAAGTGACGCCCGATTGCCATCGCGTAATCACCGACCTGGCAGCGCAGCCGTTCGCGAAGCTGGCGCAGGTGCGCGTCCATCTGCCGCCCGCCCATGAATTCCGCCACGGCCAGCTGGCCCAGCGAGTTGGTCTGGTAGCTGGTGGCGGCCTTGAGCGCGCGAACGCGGGCCGCGCGGGTCCCGGCCAGCACCCACCCGATGCGGTAGCCGGCAGTCAGCGTCTTGGACACCGATCCGCAGTGGAGCACGGTGCCGCCCTCGTCGAAGGCGCGGAGCGGTCGCGGCGCGCGGTCGAAGTGGAGGTCTGCGTACACCGCGTCCTCCACGATGGCGACTCCCGCCCTGGCGCACAGGGCCACGAGCTCGGCACGAGAGGATTCGGGAACGCTCACCCCGAGCGGGTTGTGGCAGGTGGCGGTGAGGGCGAGCGCCGCCGGCCGGGTCCGGCGGATCGCGGCGGCCAGCCGGTCCGGCTCGAGTCCCTGCTCGGTGCACGTTGTGACCTCCGCCACCTGCAGGCCCAGTGCCTCCGCGTGCGCCAGGAAGCCGGGATAGGTGGGCGACTCGACCAGGAGGGTGTCGCCGGGACTGGTGACCGCCCGGAGGGCCAGGAACACCGCCTCGGTGCATCCGTTCGTGATCACGACCTCGCCGGGATCGGCGGCGATGCCCTGCCGGACCGCCCGGCGCAGCACCTGGTGGATCAGCGGCTCCTGGCCGCCGGGTGGGCAGTACTCGATGCCGAGCCGTTCGGGGTCGCGGGCGAGCCGGGAGAGTGTCGCGTTGAGCTTCCGGCCCGGGTAGAGCGAGGGGTCGGCGGTCGCCACGCCGAACGGCGCCAGGGTCGGGTCGTTCACCCGTTCCTGCATTTCGCTGATCAGGTCTGCCAACCGCACGTCCGACCGGCGGGACGGCGCGATGCGGATGGCGGGGCGCGGCGGGAGCGCGGCCGGTGCGGCCGAGACGAAGTGCCCGGACTGCGGCCGCGGCTCGAGCAGCCGGCGATCCTCCAGCAGCCGGTAAGCGGCGAGGACCGTGGCGATGCTGACCCGCCGCTCGCGACTCATTTCTCGGACCGACGGGAGCCGGTCCCCGGGGCGCAGCGCCCCGTTGCCGATGAGGCCGGACAGCTCGTCGGCGAGCCCACGATAAAGTGCGCGCCGGGCCCGTCGGCCCCGTCCGCCGGCGGAAACTGTACTGGTTCGTTTTGCCATGATCTGAAACTGTTATGGGTGCAGTGACCAAGTTAGGATGTCCGGACCGGTCCGGCAATGGCGCATCCAGTCATGGAGCCGCAGGCCGTCCCGCTGCAGGAGGCCGTCCGATGACCGCCGTCGTTCCCGCCCTGGCCACCTTCGAGGACTGGCGCCCGGGATGGGGCCCCGTCTTCGCCGAGCTCAACTGCGAGTGGATCGAGAACCTGCTCGGCTTCCTCGAGCCGGAGGACATCCGGGTGCTCGCGGACCCGGAGGGAACCATCATCGCTATCGGCGGCGTGATCCTCTTCGCTGTCCTGGATGGAACCCCGGTCGCGACCGGGGCGTTGATCCCCATCGGTCGCGGCGAGTACGAACTGGCCAAGATGGCTGTAGCTCCCATGTGGCGCGGCCAGGGCATCGGGCGCAGGCTCGCGGAGCGACTCATCGCCCGGGGGCGCGAACTCGGCGCCACTCGGATCGAGCTGCTCTCGCAGACCGCGCTGCCCCGAGCCGTCCCTCTGTACCGCAAATTGGGGTTCCGCGAGATTCCGATGGGCGAGCAGGTGTATGAGCGCGCGAACATCAGGATGGAGCTCAGGCTCTAATGCCGTTGCGTGTCGGGCTGGCCTTCGCGGTCATCTACGTGGTCTGGGGGTCCACCTATCTCGGGATCCTCATCGCGCTCGAGAGCCTGCCGCCGTTCCTGCTGGCGGGCGCGCGGTTCCTCGTGGCCGGCAGCCTGCTCTATGGATTCGCCCGGTGGCGCGGAGCGCCGATGCCCTCGCGCGCGGCCTGGCGCGGCGCGGCGATCCTGGGGACCCTGATGTTCGCGATCGGCAACGCGATGATCGTGTGGGCGGAGACCCGCGTGGACTCCGGTCTCGCCGCCCTCGTGGCCTCGGTGACCCCACTCTGGATCGTGCTCATCGACCACCTACGGCGCAATGGCCGGCGCGCCACCACAGGCAAGTGGGTCGGTGTGGCGCTGGGCATCGCCGGGCTCGCCATCCTGTTCCTCCCGGACGTGGCGGAAGCGCCGCGGATCGATCCCCTGGGCGCCGCGGCTGTGCTCACCGCCTCCGTGAGCTGGGCGGTGGGCTCGATCGCGGCCCGCAGCCTCTCGCTGCCGAAGGACACCTACCTGGCGTCGGGCATGACCATGCTGGGGGGGGGAGCCGTACTCATGCTGGTGGCGACGCTGCTCGGCGAGGTGACCGGGTTCGACCCCGCTACCGTAACCTCGCGCTCGCTGGTGGCGTGGGGCTACCTGGTGCTGTTCGGTTCGATCCTCGCGTTCACCTGCTTCACCTGGCTGCTCGCCAAGGTCGATCCGGTGAAGGTGGGCACCTCCGGGCTGGTGAATCCGCTGGTCGCGCTTGCCCTGGGCTGGCTGGTGGCCGATGAGGTGATCAGCCGCCAGGCCCTGCTCGCCGCCGCCGTCACCGTCGTGGGACTGGCGCTCATCCTGCTGGCTCCCGAGGTGCGCCGCCAGCCGCACACCGGGGAATTCGCAGCGGTGCGGCCGGCGTCGCCGACCCCGGCACAGCAGCCTACCCCTGCCGAGCTCGTGAGCAGCGGGGAGACCAAGGCCGCGGCGTAGCCCGCCTCACTGCCGCGCCAGGTACTCCAGGATCTGCCGCTCGAGACGCGACACCGGCGGCTGGTCAAGGTTGCTGAACAGCGCCACCGTCCAGGAACCGTCGGTGAAGCTCCTCGAGTCCACGCCGATCCCGACACGCTGTCCGCCGCCGCCGTGGCCGATCGCCTGCTTGCCCCCGAATGGCTGGACCTGGAAACCGTAACCATAGTCCGGCTCGGGGCCGCCCCCGAGCGTCGAGACCGGGGCGACCAGCCTGTCGAAGGTCGCCCGCTTCACCAGCTTCCCGGCACGAAGCGCATCAATGAACCGGCTGAAGTCGCGAGGAGTCGAATACCAGCCGCCGGCCCCGTTCGCGACCGTGTTCCCCAGGAAGTGCTCGTTGCCGGTGAGCGGCTCGAGACCGAAGGGATCCCGGTCCTCGAACGACGCATAGCCGATTGCACGGAGGTCCATCCCGTGGAGCGGCAGGCAGTCGCAAGTCTCCTCCATCTTCGCCGGCCGCCACACGTTCCGTTCGAGGTACTCGGCCAGGCGCCGCCCCGAGAGCTTCTCCACAACCGCGCCGAGCACCACGTATCCCTCGTTGCTGTAGCCCGTCTCGGCGCCCGGCTCGAACCCCAGCGGCTCCGCGGCGAACAGCGGAAACAGGTCCGCCTGCCGGACGAAGGGATGTGCGACCGTCCAGCCCTGCCGGTCGAAGAGCCCGCCGAGCCCGCTCGTGTGGGTGAGCAGGTGATGGATGGTGACGCGCTTCGCCACTTCACGGTTCGGGTATTCGGGCAGGACCCGGGCCAGCGTGTCTTCGAAGCGGAGCTTGCCGCGATCCACCAGCTGCCCGATCGCCACGGCCACCATCATCTTGCCCCACGAGCCGGTGTGATAGCGCATCGGGAGGGAGTTCACCCGTCCGGTGGCGCGGTTTGCCAGTCCGTACGAGTGGTCGAGCACGATGCGGTCGCCGCGCTTGATGATCGCCGTGCCGGTGAAGAGGTCATGAGCGGCGGCCCATTCGAGCAGCTGCAGAACCGGCATCATCACGCTATCGGTTGGCATCCGCCGGTCCGGCAGCGCGGGCGGCTCGCTGGCGTACTGGCGCACATCCGGTACCACGGCGATGAACGCCAGCCTGCTGGAATCGCGATCGTGCCCGCCGAAGATCATCCTCGCCCGTCGGCCGCCATCGCGGGTCGTGGCATGGAACACCGCCATCGACCCCATCGTTTCGGCCCGCTCCACCGTGACTCCCCCGCTCTGCCGGCGCATGAGCGCGAACCAGTTCGCGGTCGAGTCCGCGTTCATCCCGCGGAGCCATTCCTCGCCCAGATGCTCGTGGACGAACCGCGCGTCCGCTTCCCCTCCCGGCATGGCGAGCAGGCCGAGGAAGGCGACTCCAAGCCGGTAGGCCGCGCTGGTCGAATCAAACGGAGGGGGACCGCCCTCCCCGGTCGGTGCCTGGGGGAAAGCGGCGGTGGCGACGAACAGAAGCAGGGAGCCGAGCACAGTCGGGATCGCGATCCGGGCCGCGCGGCGGGAAGATGGATCTCTGGTCATGGTCGGTAGGACGGACCGTTGACTCAAAAGGTTGCAGGCGGAACCGCCAAGGACTTCGTAACCGCTACTGCATCCCCTCGAACGGATTGCACAGGCCTGAATTCCCGCTGTCGAACCCCTGCCGGAACCATCGCATCCGCTGCTCCGACGTCCCGTGGGTGAACGCGTCAGGGTTCACCGTGCCGGTCTGGGCCCGCTGGAGGCGGTCGTCGCCTACCGCGGCGGCAGCCCCGAGTCCCTCCTCGATGTCTCCCGGCTCGAGCAGGCCGCGGGCGGCGGCACGATGGCCCCAGATGCCCGCATAGCAATCGGCCTGCAGCTCCATGGCCACGGAGAGCTCGTTGGCCGCGCCGGGATTGTTCCGCTGGGCGCCGCGGACCCGCTCCTCCGTGCCCGTGAGCCGCTGGACGTGATGCCCGATTTCGTGCGCCAGGACGTACGCCTGGGCGAAGTCGCCCGGGGCGCCGAATCGAGTACGCAGCTCCTCGTAGAAACCGAGGTCGATGTAGACCTTCTCGTCCCCCGGGCAGTAGAACGGGCCTCACGCTGCCTCGCCGTAGCCGCATGCAGTCGGGGTCAGGTCCCGGAAGAGCACCAGCTTCGCCTCCCGATAGGGAATCTGGTCCCGGGAGAATTCCTCGACCCAGACCGCCTGGGCGTCGTCCAGCACTCCACTGAGGAAGCGGACCATCGGCTCCTCGGCCACGTCGGCGATCGGGGCCGTCTGGTCGCCCGGTGGCGCGGCCTGCTGGACCTGGTTCACCACACCCACCAGTGCGAGCGGGTTGATGCCGGTGCAATAGCCGACCACGAGGGCTATGAGAAGGCCGCCGATGCCGAGGCCCATCGGACGCACACGTGCGCCCCGACGGTCCTCGAGATTCCGGCTGCGGCCCGTGGGGGACAGGCGCATGGGACCGATTCCAGGAGGGGTCTGTGCGCAACCTAGCGGTCCGCCACGGAGGCGGGAAGGAATCCGGGCCGGCACTTGCGGACCCTGGCAGCGGCCGATAGGTCATATTTGCCCCCAACAGCTCTGGAGGTCCGATGGGCTCGAACCCGCTCCTCAAGTCGGCCGGAATTGCCACGATCCTTCAGCTGATCATGGTCTTCCTGGGTAGGAACAATCCCGGGATCGCGGGGATGTTCCCCTCGGTCGGGACGGGCCTCGGCGCGCTGGCCGGTCTGCTCTTCGGGATGTGGAGCAAGGGGGCTACGACGGGTGCCCTGGTCGGCGGCGGCGCCATGGCCGGCGGGCTTTCGGGCCTCATCGGCAGCGCGGTGTCGATGATGCTGGGATCGGTGCCGGCCAGTACGGTGGGAGTTGCAACCGTCTCCACCGCGGTTGCCGGAGCCGTCGGCGGGTTCCTCGGGAAGTTTCTCGGCGGAGCGAAGACCTCCGCCTGAGGCCTATCGCTCTCCCCGGATCACCCGTCGCCGTCGTGGCCGTGGCGGCCGCGCGGCGGGGTGGGTGGGCTGCTGCAGCTCGTACATCACGTCCCAGACCCGGGCGTAGAGGTCGTGCCGTACCGGCCCCTGCGCCCGGGCCACTTCGTTCTTGAAGTTTGCGTAGTCGATGTCGGCCACCGCTGCGGCCAGGGCTCGCGCCACCGCGCGGCGCGGTGCCTTGGCGTGGTACCGGTAGTCACCGCCCCGGTCGGAGACCGGGCCCAGCTCGGGCAGGTACCGCCCGCGGAGGCCGGCGAGGTCCGCACGCACCCGGGCCCGGACCGTCAGGCGGCCCTCGCCGCGGTCCTGGGGCTTTTCGACGATGCTGAAGAATCCCACCCGGGTGAACAGCCACATCTTATCGGGCCCGCTCCAGGTATTCGCTCGTGTTCGGGTTGACCCGCACCCGCGTGCCGTTCTCGACGAACTCGGGCACCTGGATCGTGACGCCATTCTCGAGCGTCGCCGGCTTGGTGCTCGCCGTCTTGGTCGCCCCGCGCACCACGGGGGTCGTCTCCGTGATGGCGAGCTCCACCACCGACGGAAGCTGTATCGAGATCGGCTTGCCTCCCAGCCACTCCGCGATGAAGCGGGACTCGGGCACCAGCCAGGGGCCGAGTTCGCCGACCACTTCGCCATCGAGGGTGAACTGCTCGTACGTGCTGGCGTCCATCACGTGGAGGTCGGTCCCGTCGTGATACAGGACCTGCATGTCCTTCGTATCGAGTCGGCCCGTCTCGACATCTTCCGTGGCGCTGAACCGCTGCTCGAAGGTGTTGCCGGTGAGCAGGTTCCTCATTCGCACCTGCATGAACGCGCGCAGGTTGCCGGGCGTGCGGTGCTGGTAATCCATCACGCGGCAGGGCTGGCCGTTCACGATCAGCACGTGGCCCTTCCGCACGTCGCTTGCCTTCATTGCCAAATCACTCCACCACAAGGAGATCCGGAGGCCAGGACGGCCCACGGGCGGGCGTGAAAATAGGCAGATCCACGGCGGTTCGGTAGAGTCGAGCGCGGCCCGCCGTCCCGGACCGGTTGACCGCCTCCGATGTAACTGGTAACATGATGTATGATAGTTACACGGAACCTGAGTGCCTGAGCTCAGCCTCGTCGGCAATCACCCAGCGCTCGACTTCACCAACACGGTGGGCGGCTGGGACGGTGACCGGGTGCGCGAGGACCGCCTCCGCGACTACGGCGACCTGCTCCTGTGGAGCCGGAAGGCCGGGCTCCTGGCGCCGGCCGACGCACGGGCGCTGGAACGCCAGGCCGCCATCGGGCGCGAGGAGGCAGGCCGCGTCCTGGAGCGCGCCCGCGACCTCCGCTCCGCGCTCTACCGCACCCTCACCGCAGCCTTGTCCCGGCAGCAGCCGCCCCAGGCCGACCTCGCGCGCTTGAATCGTGAGGTGGCGCGGGCACGGGCGGCCGAGCGGCTGGTCCCCGGACGAGACACCTTCGCCTGGAAGGCAGGGGAAGAACCGTCCCTCGACAGACCGGTCCAGCTCGTGGCGGCCGCCACGGCGCGGCTCCTGGTGGAGGGTCCGCTGGTGCGCATCCATCGGTGTCCCGGTGAAAACTGCGGGTGGCTCTTCCTCGACACCAGCCGGGGCGGGCGCCGCCGCTGGTGCGACATGGCCACCTGCGGCAACCTCGACAAGGTGCGTCGGTTCCGGCGGCGTGCCGCCGACTGATCGCCATGCCGAGGCTCGCCCGGATCTGGCATGGCTGGACCGCCCCGGAAAAGGCGGACGCGTACGAGCAGTTGCTGCGCGACGTGATCTTCGTCCGCATCGCGGGGAGGGCCCTCCCGGGCTTCCGGGGGATCCGGCTCCTCCGGCGCGAGGTCCCCGGAGAAGTGGAGTTCGTCACCGAGATGTGGTTCGACTCCCTCGAGGCCGTGCGGGCCTTTGCCGGCCAGGACTACGAGGCGGCAGTGGTCCCGGCCGAGGCGCGCGCGCTCCTCTCGCGGTTCGATGAGCGGTCGGCTCACTACGAGGTCATCGAGGAACGGTCATGACGACGGAACACCGCAGGCTCCTCGCCCTGCTCGATGAGGCGTTCGACCGGAAGGCCTGGCATGGACCGACCTTGAAGGGAGCATTGCGGGGCATCACCGCGGCGGAGGCTGCCTGGAGGCCCGGCGCGGGGCGTCACAATGTGTGGGAGCTGGCCGTCCACTGCGCCTACTGGAAGTACGCGGTCCGGCGCCGGATCACCGGCGAGAAGCGGGGTTCGTTTCCCCACACTGGCTCCAACTGGTTCCCCCGGCCGAAGAACCTCGGTGAGGCAGCATGGCGGGAGGACCTGGAGCTGCTCTCGGAGCAGCACCACCTGCTCCGGCTGGCGGTGGCCGCGCTGCCTGCGTCGGCCCTCGGCGCGAACCCGGCGGGTGAGCGGCGGGCCCACATGATCCGCGGGATTGCGTCGCATGACCTCTACCACGGCGGGCAGGTGAGCCTGCTCAAGCGGATGGCAGCCGGAGGACGCCCGAGTCGCGTAGTCTCGGCCGCCGGGTTAGCATAGTCCCGACCCCCAACAGCGAGGCACTTGTGCGCGCCACTCCTGCAATCCTCACCATCGCCCTGCTTGCCCTCCCGGCCTCGGCCGCCGCCCAGGCGACCGCGCCCGAATCCGCCGCGGCCGGGGCCGCGGACATCCGGCCGCTGTACGACCAGTTCAAGGCGTGGATCGTTGCCGCTGCCCAGCAGGTATCCGAGGCCGACTACGCCTTCAAGCCGACACCTGAGGTCCGGAGCTTCGGCCAGCTCGTCGGGCACGTGGCCAATGCGAACTACATGTTCTGCTCCACGGCCGCAGGCGAGGCGAGCCCGTCGAAGCGCGACATCGAGAAGGACGTGACGGCCAAGGCTCAGCTCGCCACGGAGCTCGCCGCCGCCTTCGCGTACTGCGACAAGGCCTATGCGATGACTGAGGTCGCGCTCGCCCAGCCGGCCGAGCTCTTTGGCATGAAGGGCACCAGGCTTTGGGTGCTCAACTTCAACGCCGTGCACAACGCGGAGCACTACGGCAACATCGTGACGTACATGCGCATGAAGGGCATGGTCCCGCCCTCGAGCATGCGCGGCAACTGAACCTCGCGTCCGGCGCCGGCGTGGACCTGATCGCCCCGTCCGTCCGCGACTACCTGGACCGCCTGGTGCCCGAGCGCCCGGCGGTCCTGCACGAGATGGAGGTACTGGCGCAGAAGCTCGACTTCCCGATCATTGGCCCGGCCTGCGGCTGGTTCTGCTACCAGGTCGCACGGATGGTCGGGGCGCGGCGGATCTTCGAGCTGGGATCGGGGTTCGGATATTCCACGGCTTGGTTCGCCCGCGCGGTGGAAGAGAACGGCGGCGGTGAGGTGCACCATTCCGTCTGGGACGAGAAGCTCTCCCGCCAAGCCCGGAAGTTCCTCGCGGAGCTGGGACATCACCGGACCGTGCACTACCACGTGAGCGAAGCCGTCGAGGCCTTGCGCGCGAGTGCCGGCGGCTTCGACCTCATCTTCATGGACATCGACAAGGAGGGCTATCCGGCGGCCCTGCCGGTGATCCAGGACAAGCTGCGCGCCCGCGGGGGGCTGATCGCCGATAACCTGCTCTGGAGCGGGCGCATCTTCGATGCCGGCGACCACACCCCCGCCACCGAGGGGGTGCGTGAGCTCACCCGGATGGTGACAGGAAATCCCGGCTGGATTGCGTCGGTGG
>JBOHSQ010000251.1:0-8519 GCA_050733295.1 Gemmatimonadales bacterium | reverse complement strand
GTGCTGGACGAATGGTGGAAGGGCGCCGCGCGCGGGGCGTGGCATGCGATCGGCGTGACGATCGGCACCGGCATCGGCGGCGGTCTGATCCTCGACGGGCAGCTCTACCACGGCGCGTCGGACGTGGCCGGCGAGATCGGGCACACCACCATCGACATCGAGGGCCGGCGCTGCAATTGCGGCAACTACGGCTGCCTCGAGGCCTACGCATCGGGCACCGCGATCGCGCTGCGCGCGCGCGAGGCGCTCGAGGCGGGCGAGGAGAGCCGGCTGGCCGACTACGTATCCGGCGACCTCGACCTCCTCTCCGCGCAGACGGTGTACGACGCGGCGCACGACGGCGATGCCCTGGCGCTCGAAGTGGTGCGCGACACCGCGCGCTTCCTCGGCGCCGGGCTCGCCAACCTGATCAACGTCTACAACCCCGAAGTGGTGGTGCTGTGCGGCGGGGTGACGCGGGCGGGCGAGCGGCTCTTCCATCCGCTGGAGCGGGAGATTGCACGGCGCGCCTTCAAGCCCGCGGTGCAGGCGTGCCGGGTTGTGCCGGGCGAGCTGGCCGGGTCGGCGGGCGTATTCGGCGCGGCCAGGGTGTTCCTGGACCGCCATCCGGGGTGAGCGGTGCCGCAGCTGGGCGTGGTAGGGTCGCTCGTGTGGGACGAGATCCACGGCCGCGACACGCTGGCGGCGCCGGTGGAGGAGTGGGGCGGGATCGCCTACGCGCTGGCCGGGCTCGATGCCGCGCTCGCGCCGGACTGGCAGGTGGTGCCGCTCATCAAGGTGGGGCGCGACCTGGCCCAGCCGGCCGCGAAGTTCCTCGGGACGCTCCAGCGACTGGTTCCGGGCGGGCGCTGCGCCGAGGTTCCCGTGCCGAACAACCGGGTGGTCCTGCGCTACACCACGGGCGAGCGGCGCTGCGAGCGGATGTCGGGCGGCGTGCCGGGCTGGGGCTGGGACGAACTGGGCCCGATGGTGCGCGACCTCGACGCGCTCTACCTGAACTTCATCTCCGGGTTCGAGATGGGGCTGGGGACCGCGGAGTCGCTCCGGCGCGGATTCGGCGGGCCGGTCTACGCGGACCTGCACAGCCTCTTCCTGGGGATGGGCCGCGACGGGATCCGGGCGATCCGGCCGCTTCCCGATGCGCCCGGTTGGTTCGGCTGCTTCGACTACATCCAGATGAATGAGGACGAGATGTCGCAGCTGGGGGCCGATCCGATGGTGGTTGCCGCCGACGTGGTGGGGGCGGGAGCACGGGCGCTGATCGTGACGCTGTCGGCGAGGGGGGCGGTGTATTTCGGGCGGGCGGGCGGGCAGGCGGGCGGGCGGGCAGATGAGGGCAGCGGCGCGATCGCGACCGCGCTGGTGCCGGCGCCGGCGGTCGAGGTGGCCGATCCGACGGGGTGTGGCGACGTATTCGGGGCGGTGGCGTGCGCCCGGCTGCTGGCGGGCGACCCGCTGCCGGAGGCGGTCAGGATGGCCAACGAGCTGGCGGCGCGGAATGCCACCTTCCGCGGCGCGTCGGGCCTGGCGGCGCACCTTCGGGGCGAGATCCAGCTCCGGTGACGCGGGTCGTCGAGGTTCCCGCCTTCTTCGACGACCGCGCGTTCGACCAGTTCGCCGCGGCGCTGGGAGACTGGCCGCCGGAGGAGCGGATCCTCATCGACGCGCGGCAGGCGCAGTGGGCGTCGCCCTACGGGCTCACCGCGCTGGTCACGGCGGGCCAGGCGCTGCTCGAGGCGGGACGCGAGCGGCCGCTCTTCACGGTGCCGGCGCTGGACGAGGTGAGCCGGTACTGGGCCAGGGCCGGCTTCTTCCGCTACGCGCCCGAGTACTTCGAGCTGCACGGCAAGGTTCCGAAGACCAGGCCCGACGACTCGGACGTGCTGCTCGGGGTGACGCCGATCCGCGCGGCGGAGGACGTCCACGAGGTGGTGGGGCGGCTGCAGGAGGGCGCGAGCCGGATCCTGCAGGGGGAACTCGGGATCGAGGCGCGCGCCACGGCCGGGTTCGCTATGGCGCTATCGGAGTCGTGTCAGAATATTGTGGAGCACGCCGGGACCGGTGGGTGGGCGGCGGTCCACGCCTACACCTTCCGCCGGCGGCTCGGCGGGCGCAGGGTGGCGGTGATCGCGGTGAGCGATGCCGGGATCGGGTTCCGCCGGAGCCTGGAAGCCACGCAATTGAAACGTTTCGGCGAGCGGTGGGGCGACGCCGCCGCGCTCGAAGCAGCGCTCATCCACAACACCAGCCGTTTCCGCGATCCCGGGCGGGGGCAGGGCCTCGCCGGGACGAAACGCTATCTGGCGCGGTGGCAAGGCAAGATCGGCATCCGGAGCGGCACCGCCCGGCTCTCGATCGTGCCGCCGTGGGACGACGACGTGCCGCTCGCGAGCGGCCTTCCCTTCTTTCCGGGCGCGCAATTGCAGATCACGATACCGGCGCAGGACCAGGCGCGATGATGGGCGGGACCAGGCCCGACAACCTCCCCGGGGGCGCGCGATGATCCGCACGATCCGCATCGACCACGTGCTCCGGGAGACGGTGCGCACCCCCTACGCCGACCTGGTGACGCGCCCGACCGGCGCCGCGGTCCGGAACCGCATCCGCCTGGTGCTGTCGGATGCGCCCTGCCATGCGGCGTGCCTCGACTTCTCCGACGTGGGGCTGGTGGACTTCTCCTGCGCCGACGAGGTGATCGCGAAGCTGATCCTCGACCTGCCGGCGGAGGGCGCGCCGTACGTGCTGCTGCTCGGCGTGTCCGACGCGCAGCGCGAGGCGATCGACTACGTGCTGGCGTGGCACTCGCTGGCGGTGGCCGAGGTTCCCTCACGCGGTGCGCCGCCGGCGGTGCTGGGCCGGCTCAACCCGGACGCGCGGCGGGCGTTCGAGCGAGTCACAGAGACCGGCCCGGGCGACTCCGGGCGCCTGGCTGCGGCGCTGGGCTGGACGGTGGAGCGCGCGGCCGACGCCCTGCAGACCCTCGCCCTCCTCCGCCTGGTCCAGGCGGGCGGCGGCACCTACAGTCCCCTGCCCCTCCCCGCGTGAGTCCGCGTTCCCCCGGGCCGTCCACTCGCGCCGTCCACGGACGGCCCGAACGGCGGCCCGACTGGTCACCGATCGTCCCTCCCGTCGTCCAGAGCGCCACCTTCACCAATCCGGTCGGGTCGGAGGAGGAAGTCCTCTATACCCGCTACGGCAACAACCCGACGCTGGTGCGGGTGGCGGAGAAGTACGCGGCGCTCGAGGGGGCCGAGGCGGCGATCGCGGTGTCGAGCGGCATGGCGGCGACGGCGCTGGCGCACCTGGCGGTGCTCCGGCCGGGCGACCACCTGCTGGCGAGCCAGTGGATCTACGGCGGCACGGAGCGGCTGTTCAACGACGAGTTCGGCCGGCTGGGCATCGACGTGACCTACGTCGACCCGCTGCACGTGCGGCAGTGGCGGAAGTCGGTGAAGAAGTCGACGCGGGCGATCTTCCTCGAGTCGCCGACCAACCCGCTCATGCGGGTGCTCGACCTGGCGCCGATCGCGCACCTCGCCAAGGAGTACGGGATCGCGCTGCTGGTGGACGGGACGTTCGCGAGCCCGATCAACTTCCAGCCGATCGAGCAAGGCGCCGACGTGGTGATCAGCAGCGCCACGAAGTACCTGAACGGGCACAGCGACGTGATCGCCGGGTGCGTGGCGGGCGAGGCGTCAGTGATCGATGAGGTGCGGCGGCTGATGCGGCTCTGGGGCCAGGCGCTCGATCCGCATGCGGCCTGGTTGCTGGACCGGGGGATGCGGACGCTGGCGGTGCGGATGGCGCGGCACAACGCCAACGGCCGGGCGGTGGCGGAGTGGGCGGAGCAGCAGCCGGGGTTCGCCAGGGTGCACTACCCCGGGCTCGCGAGCCATCCCGATCACGAGGTGGCGCGGAAGACACTGGGCGGGTTCGGCGGGATGATCGGGCTCGAGCTCGGGGGCGGCACGGAGGCGACGGAGCGGTTCCTGCGGCGACTCAGGGTGGTGGCGCACGCGCCCAGCCTCGCGGGGGTGGAGAGCCTGATCTCGGAACCGCGGTTCACGTCGCACAAGGCGCTCACGGCCGAGCGGCGTGCGGCGATGGGGATTCCGGACGGCTTCGTCCGGCTGTCGTGCGGGATCGAGGATGCAGAGGACATCATCGAGGATCTGGAGCAGGCGCTGGGGGGATGAGAGGTGAGAAGTGAGCGGGGGGTCGGCCGGCCTCCGGGGGGGAAGGTGAGCTCGGGGCCTCGGTGAGCGGGCCGTCTCACGGCTTACGTCTCCCATCGCACGGTTTTAGGTTCGGTTCGTGATCCGCCTCCGCCACGTCGACCTGGCCTATCCCAAGGGCGATCCTGCGCTGGTCGACGTCTCCTTCGAGGTCGCCAAGGGCGAGTTCGTCTTCCTCACCGGCCACTCCGGGGCCGGGAAGTCCACCGTGCTCAAGCTGCTCTGGGGCGAGCGCAAGCCGACGCGCGGCGAGGTGCGGGTGGCGGGGTTCGCGCTCATGGACCTCAAGCGCACCGAGGTGCCGCGGCTCCGGCGGCGCATCGGGATCGTGTTCCAGGACTTCCGGCTGCTCGAAGACCGCACCGCCGAGGAGAACGTGGGGCTCGCGCTCGAGGCCACGGGGGCCCGGACCGACCTGATCCCCGCGCGCACCCTCAAGGTGCTCACCCAGGTCGGACTCTCGAGCAAGACCCGCTCCTACCCGCGGGAACTCTCGGGCGGGGAGCAGCAGCGGGTGGCGATCGCCCGCGCCCTGGCGAACGACCCCGCCCTGATCCTGGCCGACGAGCCCACCGGCAACCTGGACGAAAAGGCGACCCGCGCGGTGTCCCAGCTGCTGCGCGAGATCAACGCGGCGGGGACCTGCGTGCTGATGGCGACTCACGATCCGTCACTGATCCGCGACACGCCCCACCGGGTGCTCGAGCTGCGGCAGGGCCGCCTGGTCGGCCCGGGGGCCTCGGCGTGAAGCCGGTCCTCCGCGAATGCCTGCTGGGCTTCACCCGCGCGCCGCTCCTCTCCACCCTCTCGATCACCACAATCGCCTTCTCCCTCTTCACGCTCGGCCTGTTCGGCCTGGTGGCGGTCAACCTGCGCCACGCGCTGACTCAGCTGGAGGAGCGGGTGGAGATCGTGGCGTACCTGCTGCGCGGCACGCCGATCGAGTCGGCAACCCTGGCCATGGAGGACATCTCGGCGTTCCCCGAGGTGGCCCGGGTCACCTACGTGTCGGAGGACTCGGCGCTGGCGCGCGCCCAGGAACAGATGGTCGAGTTCCGGGACGCGTATCGGGACCTGCAGACCAACCCGCTGCCGGCATCGCTCGAGGTGGCGCTCGAGCCGGGCCAGCGCGACCCCGAGACGGTGGCCGCCGTGGCCGACCGGCTCCGGAGCATCGGGGTGGTCGAAGACGTGCGGTTCGGCGAGGAGTGGGTGGCAGGGCTCGCGCGGCTCCGCCGGATCGCGGGGATGGTGGGCGCGGTGATCGGGCTCGCATTCGCCGGGGTGGCGCTGGTGATCATCGGGACGACGATCCGGATGGCGCTGCTGCAGCGTGCGCGGGAGATCTCGATCCTGCGGCTGGTGGGGGCGACCGACGGGTTCATCCGGGCGCCATACCTGATCGAGGGCGCGCTCAAGGGGCTGCTGGGCGGCCTGCTGGCGCTGCTGCTCACCTGGGCGGCGTTCGCCCTGGTGCGCGGCGGCGCGGGCGACGTGCTGGTGGCGCCGATCTTCCTGCCTGGCCCGCTGGTGCTGTCCGGGATCGCGGCAGGGACGGTGCTCGGATTCCTGGCGAGCGCGGTGTCGGTGGGGCGGCATCTCCGGCCCGAGGGGCTGTGAGACGTGAGCGGGGAGTCGGCGGACATTGGTGACTGCAAGCGTGGTCCTGGGCCTCGGTGAACGGGGGTCGGCGGGCATTGGTGATTGAGCGCGGGTTTCCGGGCCTGGGTGAGCGGGGGTGGCGGGTGGCGCTGGTGCTGCTGGCGGCTGCGGGGCCGCTGGCGGCACAGCAGCAGCCGACCTCGCTCTCCGAATCACGCAAGCGGCTCGAGGAGATCCGCGCCGAGCGCGAGCGGCTGGAGCAGCAGCAGCAGCGGCTCGAGGGGCAGGTGCGGGACGAGGGGGCCGAGCTGCGGAACATCGAGCGGCAGCGGGAGAGCACGAACCGGATCGTGAACGAGCTGGAGAGCCAGATGCAGCACCTCGGCGGCCAGGTGGACCAGGTGAGCGTCGAGCTGGTGCTGGCTGAAGACAACCTGGCCGACAAACGGGCCGTGCTGGAGCGGCGGCTGGCAGAGATCTACAAGCGCGGCCGCCTGTACACCTTCCAGGCCCTCCTCTCGGCGGGCTCCTTCGGCGACCTGGTCAGCCGCTACAAGTACCTCGCCCTGCAGAGCCAGCAGGACAAGCAGCTCGTGGCCGACGTGGAGGCGCTGCGCCGGCGCGTGTCGCGGCAGCGGAACGACCTGCTCGGGCTGCGCGGATCACTGGACCAGAGCCGGGAGGAGCGCGAGGTCGAACTCGCGCGCTACGACCGGCTGGCGCAGCAGCGGCAGACCCGGCTCGCTACCCTGCGCCGCTCGACCCGGACGGCGGAGCGGCAACTTTCGGCGCTCGAACGCGACGAGCAGGTGATGCTGAACCTGATTGCCCGGCTGGAGCGGGAACGGCGAAGCGGTGTTGCGGCCCCGCGCGGGTCGATCACCACGGCGGACCTGGGCCGGCTGGAGTGGCCGGTGGACGGGCGTGTGGTGTACGACTTCGGGCGGGAGAGCCTGGAGAGCGGGGCCGAGATCCGGTGGAACGGGATCGGGATCGGCGCCGATGCGGGCACGCCGGTCAAGGCGGTCGAGGGCGGGCGGGTGGAGCTGGCGAGCCGGCTCAGCACCTATGGGCGCACGATCCTGCTCACGCACGGCGACGGGTACTACTCGTTCTATGCGCAGCTCGGCAGCATGAACGTGAAGCAAGGCGACATCGTGACGAAGGGACAGGCGCTGGGGACGGTGGGCGGGGGGGCGACGGCGTACGGGCCGCATCTCCATTTCGAGATCCGAGGACCGGGAGGGGCAGCGCTCGATCCGACGGCCTGGCTGAGGAGAAGGCGGTAAGGCAGGACGGGCGGGACGGGCGGAAAACTAGGCCGCGACCGACTCCGCCGTGCCGATGCGTTCCTCGGTCTGGGCCTTGCCCCGGAGCAGGGCGGCTTCGACGAGGGCGAGCAGGTCGTCGGCCTGTGCCGCCGAGGGATGCGGGAAGGTGACGATGCCGGCGGAGAGGCGCGGGCGGCTCTCGGCCGGGAGGTCGGCGAAGGCGAAGCGCTGGATTTCGCTGCGCACCCGGGTGATCGAGCGGCGGGCGCCGTCGAGGTCGGTCTCGGGCAGGACCAGGGCGAACTCGTCGCCGCCGTAGCGTGAGACGAAGTCGGGCGCGCGAAGCTCGCGTTGGAGGAGGGCGCCGAGCTCGGCGAGGACGCGGTCGCCGGCCTCCGCGCCGACCTGATCGTTGATGAACCTGAGGCCGTCGACGTCGAGCAGGACAAGACTGAAGCTCAAGGCGTAGCGGCGGGAGCGCTCGAACTCGTCGCGCAGGCGGCGGTCGAGGGCGTCGAGGCTGCCACAGCCGGTGAGCGGGTCGAGTGCTGCGGCGGCACCCTGCCGGCGATAGATGGCCGCGCGGCGCTCCTCCGACTCGAGGACGCGCGAGGCGGCCTGGGTGAGTCGGATGGCAAACTCGACCTGCTCGGCCTGGAGCGGCGCCTCGTCGCGCCGGGTGCGCAGGAGGAAGACGCCGGCGCGGCGGCCATGGAGCGTCACCGGGACCGCGAGCACGCTCCGGACATCCACCAGCATCCGCCGCTCGGCCCAGAGGTGGCGCTGGCCCTCGAAGAGCGGGTGGCGGTGCACGTCGCCCACGTACACGGCGTCTCCGCTGTGCAGCGCCTCGCCGATCTCGGGATAGCGCGAGAGGTCCACCCGCAAGTCGCGGAGCGTCGGGGTCTCGTGGCTTGCGACGACCCGGCCGATCTGGTCATCGGGCCCGACGCGGATGAAGGAGCAGTGCGCGACACCGAGAGCCTCGCCCACCCGGCGGACGAGGGTCTGCACCACCTCGTCGGGGCGCAGGGCGGCGGAGAGGTCCTGGATGATGTCGAACATCAGGTCGTGCACCCGGCTCGCGTCGCGCAGCGACTCGAGGTCGACCCGGCCGCGGAGCCGGGCCTCGATGCGGGCACACAGCTCCGTGAGGTCCACCGGCGCCACCATCGCGTCGGCGTAGCCCTGCTTCAGGGCGGCGGTGATGGCGCCACCGCCGGGCTCGGCGGCGCCGAGGACGGCGATGGCGGGCACGGAGGACCAGCGCGCCGCCTGCAGCGCCTCGATGGCCACGGGGAGCTGGCCGTCGGCGCCGGGTGCGGTGACGAGGACGCAGTCGGGCAGCTCGCCGTCCACGGGGCCGCCGGGAACCGCCTCCAATTCCGTCACCTGGAACCCGCCGCGGACC
>JBOHSQ010000250.1:0-8045 GCA_050733295.1 Gemmatimonadales bacterium | reverse complement strand
TTCGACGGGTCGAAGCCCGGCGGCTTCATCAGCCAGGCGTTGAGGGTGAGGCCGTTCCCGACATCGAGCCGCATGAACTCGCTCGGGCCCCGGGCCAATTTCTCGAGCGCAGTGCGCAGTCCCTTGTTCTCGGCCACCTTCCGCACCCGCTTGTGGTCGGGGAGCCGCACCAGGTCGCTCACCGGCGGAACGCCGAAGCTGGAGAAGGTGTGGAACGCGTAGCGGGCCGAGGGCGACGGGTTGTAGCTGTGGCTGCCGGCGTTGTTCGTGGGCGAGAGCCGCTCCGGGCGGCTGCCGCCGTCCAGCCTGGCGCGGTACAGGTATCGCTGCGCCGGGTTGGAAGGGGAGGCGGTGTAGTAGACCCATCCGCCCTCCTCATCCAACCCGGTCACCGAGATCACGTCGAACTCGCCGGGGGTGACGTCCGTCGGGCGCCGGCCGTCGAGGTGGTGGACGTAGAGGTGACGCCAGCCGTCCCGCTCGCTGAGCCAGAGGAAGCGATCGCCCTTCGCGAGCCAGCGGAACTCGTCCACCACGTCCAGCCACGCGCGGTCCTGGTCGGTCAGGACCGGGCGCACGGTGCCGCGCGCCGCGTTGGCGCCGTAGAGGATGAGGGTGTTCTGCTTCCGGTTGAGTTGCTGGACCGCGAGGCCGCGGCCCGACGGTGCCCACTCGATCCGCGCCAGGTAGTTGTTCCGCGGGTCGCCCGGAATGTCGAGCCACGTCGTGGTCGCGCCCGCGCTGTCGGCCACCACCCCCACCCGGGCCGCCGAGTTGGGTTCACCCACCTTGGGGTACTGCACCGGGACCACGAACGAGTAGAGCGAGTCCGTGGTGTTGACCATGTAGAAGTCGCGGACCCGGTCCACGGTCAGCTGCCAGTACGCGATGCGGCTGCCGTCCGGACTCCAGCGCCACCCGTCCTGGAGGCCGAGTTCCTCCTCGTACACCCAGTCGAAGGTCCCGTTGATGAGGTCGCGCTTCCCGTCGGTCGTGACCGCGTGGATGGCTCCCGACGCCAGGTCCTCGACCCAGATGTTGTACTCCCGCACGTAGCCGACCTTGCGGCCGTCGGGCGAGAACTTGGCGAACATCAGCGTGGAAGGCTTCGCCTCGGGCCCGCCCAGCTTGGTCAGCTTGCCGCCGGCCCGCTCCAGCACCCAGTAGTCGCCCCGCGTGTTGTCCCGCCACACCCGCTCGGACTTGGTGAAGATCAGCACCTTCCCGCGGTCCGTGCTGAACGCGTAGGACTCCACGTCCAGCGGGACCGAGTCGCCGGCGGGCACGAGCGAGCTGGCCGGCACCATCACGTCGCGCTTGCCGGTCTCGGCCTCATGGCGAACGATGTCCCGGCCTTTCTTCCCTTCACCCGGACTCTCCAGCGTCACGTAGGTCTTGTCGTCCAGCCATCGGGCCGGCCCGAAGTTCTGGGACGAGAACTCACGGGACCCATAGATCCGCTCGACGGTGAGGTAGGCGGAATCGGTGACCGCCGGCGCCGACTGGGCGAGAATGGTCGAGAGCGGCAGCGAGCAGAGGAGGGCGACCAGAAGCGCGCGCAGTTTCACTATGCAACTCCAAGCGATGGTGCAGACTCTTGCGGAACCGGATGAATTCTTCGAACGTAACGTAAGGAGAATACGCAGGACCGAACGCCGGTGTGTCCCGGCCCGAGCGAAGCGACCCCCTGACTGGCTGGGGAGCTGGCTCTTCGGTCCTGCGTTTTTCGTCCGGCGTGCAGGGTTTTCCCTCAGGTTCCTCGCCGGCCTGCTGTCCTACCGCCCTTCCGCCCTGCCGTCTCCGAGCGCCTGCCTGAGAAAGGCCCCGGTGTGGCTCCCGGCCATGCCAGCCACCTGCTCGGGTGTGCCCTGCGCCACCACAGTCCCGCCCCGCTCGCCACCCTCCGGACCCAGGTCGATGACCCAGTCGGCGGTCTTAATCACGTCGAGGTTGTGCTCGATCACCAGCACCGTGTTCCCCTTGGCCACCAGTCGGTGCAGCACCTCGAGCAGCAGCCGGACGTCCTCGAAATGCAGTCCGGTGGTCGGTTCGTCCAGGATGTAGAGCGTCCGGCCCGTGTCCCGCTTTGCGAGCTCGGTGGCCAGCTTCACCCGCTGGGCTTCGCCGCCCGAGAGGGTCGTCGCCGCCTGCCCCAGGTGGATGTACCCCAGGCCCACGTCGTTGAGCAGCTCCAGCCGGTCGGCAATGCGGCGCTGGGCCGAGAAGAAGTCGAGCGCGTCGGCCACGGTGAGGTCGAGCACGTCGGCGATGCTCCGGCCCTTGTACCGGACCTCGAGCGTCTCGCGGTTGTAGCGCCGGCCCTTGCACACCTCACAGGGCACGTACACGTCGGGCAGGAAATGCATCTCGATCTTGACCAGCCCATCTCCCTCGCACGCCTCGCAGCGCCCGCCCTTCACGTTGAAGGAGAAGCGCCCCGGCCCGTAGCCCCGGATCTTCGCCTCCGGCAGCTGGGTGAACAGCTCGCGGATCGGGGTGAACAGCCCGGTGTACGTGGCGGGATTCGAGCGCGGGGTGCGCCCGATCGGGCTCTGGTCGATGTCGATGACCTTGTCGATCCGGTCGGTCCCCTCGATCCCGTCGTGTGCTCCGGGCACCACCCGAGCGCGGTAGAGCTGCCGGGCCAGCGCGTGGTACAGGATGTCGGTCACCAGGGTCGACTTGCCGGAGCCCGACACGCCGGTGACGGCCACGAACAGGCCGAGCGGGATGTCGATGGTCAGGTCGCGGAGGTTGTTCGCCCGCGCCCCGACGATCCGCAGCCGCTCGCCCTTCGCCGGCGCGCGGCGGCCGGACGGCATCGGGATGCGGAGGTCGCCCCGGAGGTACCGCCCGGTGAGCGACGTGGGATGCCGCACCACGTCGTCCACCGTGCCCTCCACCACCACCGAGCCGCCGAATCGCCCCGCCCCCGGTCCCAGGTCCACGACGTGGTCGGCCGCGCGGATCGTGTCTTCGTCGTGCTCCACCACGATCACCGTGTTGCCGAGGTCGCGGAGCCCCCGCAGTGTCGCGAGCAGGCGCTCGTTGTCCCGCTGGTGCAACCCGATGCTCGGCTCGTCGAGGATGTAGAGCACGCCCACCAGGCGGCTGCCGATCTGCGTCGCGAGCCGGATGCGCTGCGCCTCCCCGCCCGACAGCGAGCCGGCGGACCGGGCCAGCGTCAGGTAGTCGAGCCCCACGTCGCTCAGGAAGCGGAGGCGGTCGCGCACTTCCTTCAGGATCGGCGCCGCCACCTCACGGTCGAGGGCGCCGGCACCCCGGCCGTCCACCGGCAGGGCGTCGAAGAAGGAAAGGGCCTGGTCCACCGGCAGCTCGGTGACCTCGCCGATGTTCCGGCCTCCTACCAGCACGGAGAGGCTCTCGGGGCGGAGCCGCCGGCCACCGCAGGCCTGGCACGGCTGCTCCACCATGTACTCCTCGAGCTGCTGACGCACCGTGTCGCTCCCGCTCTCCTGGTAGCGCCGGTCCACGTTGGCGAGGATGCCTTCCCAGTCGCTCTGGTACGCCGACTTGCCCCGCGCGCCCTCGAGTGCGAAGGCGAACGTCTTTCCCGGGATGCCGTGCAGGAGCGCCTGCCGCGCCTTTTCGGGAATCCCGTTCCACGGTGACTTCAGGTCGAACTCCAGCTCCTTCGCCAGCGTGGGCAGCACCACCTTGCGCAGGTAGCCGCCCGGCTCTCCCCACGGCAGCACCACGCCCTCCAGGATGGAGATGCTCGGGTCGCCGAGGATCAGGTCGGCGTTCACCACGCGTCGGGTGCCGAGTCCGTGGCAGGCCGGGCAGACGCCGAAGGGAGAATTGAACGAGAACTGCCGGGGCTCGAGCTCGGGCAGCGAACGGCCGCAGGTGGGGCAGCCGTACCGCTCCGAGAACAGGTGAGAAGTGAGGGGTGAGGCGTGAGACGGAGTCACCCCGCGCTTCTCCGGCTCACGGCTCACGTCTGACGCCCCACGATGTTCGACCACCTCGACCACGCCATCCGCTACCTTGAGCGCGGTCTCGATCGAGTCGTGCAGCCGGCTCCGGTCGCCATCGCGCACCACCAGCCGGTCCACCACCACGGCGACGTCGTGGTTCTGCCGGCGGTTGAGCTTCGGCACTGCGTCCAGCTCGTACGTCTCGCCGTCCACCCGCACCCGCACGAAGCCGCGCTGGCGGATGTCGTCGAACAGCTCGCGGAACTCCCCCTTGCGGCCCCGCACCAGCGGGGCGAGGACCTCGATGCGCGTCCCCTCGGGCCAGCCCAGGATGGTGTCGGTGATCTGCGCCGCGCTCTGCCGGGTGACCGGCGTGCCGTCGTCGGGGCAGTGCGGCACGCCGACCCGCGCCCAGAGGAGGCGCAGGTAGTCGTAGATCTCGGTGACGGTGCCGACGGTGGAGCGGGGGTTGTGGCCGGTGCTCTTCTGCTCGATCGAGATGGCGGGCGAGAGCCCCTCGATCGCATCCACGTCCGGCTTCTCCATCAGCCCGAGGAACTGGCGCGCGTAGGCGGACAGCGATTCGACGTAGCGCCGCTGGCCCTCGGCATAGATGGTGTCGAAGGCGAGCGAGGACTTGCCCGAGCCGGAGAGCCCGGTGACCACGGTGAGTCGGTTCCGGGGGAGGGCGACGTCGACGTCCTTGAGGTTGTGCTCGCGGGCGCCGCGGACGACGAGAAACTCTTCCGCCATAGCCTTGGAGCATACCCGGGGCCGGTGGCCGGATTCAACTGCCGGGTCCCGAACTGGCAGGGCCGCGGACGCGGCAAGCCGCGCCGTGCCGCGCACCTCCGGCTTCCGGATCGGGGCCGGACGCCCTAAGATTCAGCAGCGGTTCGCGGGCGGTCAGGTCCTGGCCCAGCTCACGAGGGCATCCCCATTCCAGACGCAGAACGCTCCACCCCGCCGGCGCAGTCCAATTCCGCGCCGGGCGACCCCCGCGTCCAGGCTGCGCGTGAGGCGCGCGCCACCGGTCGCGCCGACCAGGCGCTTGCGCATTGGCGCGCAATGGTCGATGACGGCCCCCTGCCCCCCGAGCTTCGCTCCGAGTACGCCGTGCTGCTCGACGAGGCCGGTGAGCCCGAGAAGGCGCTGGCGCAGCTGATGCTCGCGCTCCGCACCACGCCGGACCATCCCGGCCTCCTCACCCAGCGGGGCAGCGTCCTCACCCGCCTCAACCAGTGGGACGAGGCCGAGGCCGACCTGCGCCGGGTCCTCAAGGCCCAGCCCTCGAACCCCGAGGCCCTGCACCAGCTCGGCATCGTCCTGTGGCGCAAGGGACTCCCGGACGAGGCCGCCGAAGTCTTCAAGCGGACCACCGAGCTGCGCCCCACCTCCACCGCCGACTGGTACTATTTCGGCGAGGCGCTCAATTCCGCCGGCCGGTTCGGCGATGCGCACAAGGCGCTGCTCCGCGCCGCGGAGCTCGATCCCCACAGCGCGCGGACCTGGCAGCTGCTCGGCCGCATCCTCGACCGCCTCCGTCGTCCGGACGACGCGATGGCGATGTACCGGCGAGCGCGAGAATCGGCGGTCCGATGATCCGCGTCGTGGTGGATGACCTGGCGTTCCTCGCAGTGGATGCCGTCCTCCGCCCCGCCGACGAGAACCTCGACCCGGTCTCCCCCGAGGCCGCCCAGCTGGACCGCGTCGCCGGCGCCGGCTTCGCCTCGCAGCGCCGGGTCCAGGCACCACTCGACATCGGCGCCGCCGTCGTCACCGCGGGTGGCGACCTCTCCGCCCAGTTCGTCCTCCACGTCGTGATCCGCACCGAAGACCGGCCGACCACACCCGATGCGGTGCGGCGGGCGCTCGACTCCGCCTGGCAGCGCGCCAGCGATTGGGGGCTGGCCCGGCTGGCTTCGCCGCTCGTGGGCGCCGGCCCGGGACAGCTCGCGCCGGAGGATTCGGTGCGGTTGTTGGCGGAGACCTGGAAGGCGAGTGGTGCGTCCCGTCTCGCCGAGGCCTCGCTCACGCTCGTCGTCGCGCGCGAGGATGACGTCGAGGCGCTCGGTCCGCTGGTCGGCACCGCGGAGGACTGAACGATGCGCCGCGCCTCGCTCGCCGCGTTCATCCTCACCTGCTGGGTCGGGTCGCTCAGCTGGCTCGCCTGGCGCGAATGGGGCCCCGGCAGCACCGATCAGTTCGAAGGGCTCGACCAGCGGCTTCCGCCGGGCGATGCCTACCTCGCCCTCCGCATCGGTGACGACCAGGTCGGTATCGTCTCGAGCGTGCTGGACACCGTCCGGGGCGGTGCGCGCACGGTGGAGCGGCTCGACTTGCTCGCCCGCGGCAGCGACACCGCCTGGCGCCGCACCCTCTCCGCCGAGGGCGTCTTCGGCCCGCCCCTTTCGCTCCACGAACTCTCCGTCGTTCGCGGCGGCGATGGAACCCGGCTCCGCCTCGCCGCCACGAGGGATTCCGTCGGCAGGTACTCGGCCCGTGTCGCCATCGGTGGCGACACTGGCTCCTGGACCTGGCCGACGCCCCGCCGCGGTGCCGTGAGGACCGTCGCAGCGGCGCTACGGTACCTCGGCCTCACCAACAACCCCTCGGCTGCCGGTCCGGTCATGCTCCTCGATCCTCTGGGCCTGGACTGGCAGCCGTTCGAGGGTCGGGTGGTCGCCGAGAGCGTGCTGGTGGTGCCCGACAGCGCCCGGCTCGACGCCGGTTCGGGACGGTGGGTGGCGGCCCGCTGGGACACGGTGCGCGCCCGCCGGATCGAATACACGGCCTACGGCCTGCCCTTCGACGCCTGGGTGGATGAGGACGGGAACCTGGTGAGGGCGTCCACGCCGCTGGGCGCCACGGTCGAGCGGACCGCGTTCGAGATCGTGCGCGCCGGCTACGATCCGCGCCCCGCGCCCGATCCCTCGGCGCCCAGGCTGATGGCCGGACCCGTGCCGGGTGCTCGGGTCACGCGGCTCGTCGTCACGCTCGGCGGCGCCGACACCACCACGACGGCTTGGCGGCGGATCGAGCTCGATGCCCCGAATCAGGTGCGCCGGGGCGACACGCTCGAGATCCGGGCGTCCAGCCTCCCGCCCGCCCCGGTCGACCCCACGGTCGGGATCGACGATATCGCGTTGATGCAGGCGTCCGCCGCGGTTCCATCCGCCGATCCGCGCCTCCTGGCGCAGGCCCGCCGGATTGCCGAACCGGGCACGGACCCTGCGTTGATGGCCACCGCGCTGTCGAACTGGGTCGTGGCGAACGTGGAACTCGACCGGGGCGGGGCGGATCACGCGCTCGGGGCGCTGGAGCATCGCCGCGCGACGATGGCGGGCCGCACCCTGCTGTTCCTGGCCCTCGCGCGAGCGGTCCAGCTGCCCGCGCGCCCGGTGGCGGGACTCCGGTGGGATGGTACCGCCTTCCATTATCACGGGTGGGCCGAGGTGAAGCTCCCCGGCGGGTGGGTGGCAGCCGATCCCGCGCTCGACCAGTTCCCTGCGGATGCGAGCCGGCTCCGGCTCGCGACCGGCGTCGGGGCCGATCCCGCCACGCTGGCCATCCTCTTTGGGCGGCTGAGGCCGCGCGTCATCGACATCGAGGCCGGCACCAGATGATCCGACTCGAGGCCCTCACCAAGCGGTACGGTGACTTCACCGCGGTTGACTCGCTGGATCTCGAGGTCCAGCGGGGCGAGCTGTTCGGCTTCCTCGGGCCGAACGGTGCCGGGAAGACCACCACCCTGCGGATGATCGCCGGCATCCTCCATCCCACCTCGGGACGAGTGACGGTGGCCGGCGAGGACGTCCAGCTCAATCCCATCGCGGCCAAGGCCAGGCTCGGCTTCATCCCCGATCGCCCGTACGTTTACGGCAAGGTCACCGGCGCGGAATTCCTCCGGTTCGTCGCCGCGCTCTACGGCCAGTCCGGCCCGGCGGTCGAGCGGCGCCTCGGCGACCTGCTCGAGCTCTTCGAGCTCGATCCCTGGCGGGACGAGCTGACCGAGTCGTACAGCCACGGCATGCGCCAGAAGCTGCTCATCGCGAGCGCCCTGGTGCACCGCCCCGAGGTGATCGTGGTGGACGAGCCGATGGT
>JBOHSQ010000249.1:0-4062 GCA_050733295.1 Gemmatimonadales bacterium | reverse complement strand
ATCCGGAGCTGCTCGTCCTCGGCCGAGGGCCCGGTGCGCCCCGGGGCGCCCGCCGCTTCGAGTTCGCGCCACGCCGCATCGAGCGACGACTCCGACCGGCCCGCGCCCCGGGAAGCCGCGCGCCAGCGCGCCATCAGCTCCTCGACCTCGCGCTCGGCCAGCGCGACCTCTTCCGCCTGCACGGCAAGCTTTCGTTCCAGCATGGCCGCCCGCTCCGAGTGGCGCGCGGTGAACTCCTGGGCGATGCCCGCCGTCTCCACGTCGCCGGCCTCCGCCGCGAGGCGGCCCCGGCGCGCGGCGTCATCGAGCGCGCGGCGCTCGGCCGCGAGTGACCGTTCGGTGGCTGCCTTCACGTCCCGCAGGGCACCGAGAGCGGCCTTGGTTTCGATGAGGGCGCGCTCCAGTGCCTCGTCCCCCGTGCGGGGGACCGCCTCACCGCTGCGAAGCAGGGCGTCCAGCCGGTCACGCAAGGACTCGAACAGGCGGGCCTCGACGGTCCGGGGGAGGTGGGGCTGGATGGGGGTCGTGGAACGTTAGGATCCGCCGGGGGAAGCGTCAAGCAATGCGGCCGCCGCCGATGCTATAATGCACGCGACGCGATTCCTCTCCGCGAGGAGATCCCGATGCTTCGAGCACCCGTCATCATCACGTTCGCCGCCGCGGCCCTCGCCGGGTGCGACCGCCAGGCCACGCCCAACTGCGGCATCACTCATGTGGCCGGTGCCACCTTCCTGTTGCAGCAGTTCGGCGAGCCCGACCAGACTTTGAGCGGAGTTCCCCCCACCCTCCCCGAGCGCCTGGTCGCCCGTCTCGCCGCGGGACCCGCCTATCCCGCGATCGTCGGGCGGGTGGATTCGCTGCTCGCCCTGGGCGTCGAAGGCACCCTGCCGCCAGGCGTGAACCTGGGATACGGGGTGCTCGTGATGGGCGAGGATGGCGCGGCCCGGGGCGTGGTGCTGTACGAGGGCGATCCCATCCAGGGGGCCCCGAGCCTCGGCAGCGTGACGATGGGAACCGCGGAGAAGCCGCTGATCGCCGTGCAGGCGCCCGCGGCGAGTTATGAGGACGCGTCCTGCCCCTTCTTCCCCGACTCGATTCTGCGCTGACGCGGCGTCTAGTGCGGGAAGAAAACGCGGTCGCTCACGCCGTTGAGCGCGCCGCGCAACGCGGGGAAGCGCTCGGCCGCGGTGCGGAAGACGGACTCGAGGCCGCTGACGTCGGCCAGCGCGTGATCGGAGGCGAGCCCGTACCCGCGACTCCCCAGCGCGTCGTAGTACGGGACGCCGGGGCCGCCCTTCAGCCGTCGGGCTGCGATGTACTCGGGGAAGATCCCCGCGAGCCAGAGGGCGTATTCGCCGAGGTGCACCATCACCCGGAAGCGCCGCTCGCCGGTCGAGGCCTCCAGGTCGGCCAGAATGTCGATGAGGTAGCGGTGCTGGTGGTCGTCGTTCCAGTCGACCCGCCAGGCCCGGTCGCGCCGCCCGAACTCGAGCAGAAGCGCGCTCAGGTAGTCGGAGAGCAGCCGGTCATCCACCTCGGCGTCGAGCAGCGCGCGGCGCACCAGCACGTAGAAGAAGAGTGCCTCGGACGGCACCAGCATCGTCCGGACCGCGAGCAGGCGCTCGAGCAGCTCGGGCGAATCGAGCAGCGGGTCCGGGCCCTCGGCCTCGAGCTGGCACTCGAGGTTGGCCCGGGCGCGGCTCGAGCCCCGGCTCAGCAGAAGCAGGACCAGGTGCAAGTCGCTGGCCGTCAACTTCGACCGGATGTCTGCCCGGATCATGGCATCTCCCTTCCCGCGTGAGCCTGGAAACAGCCCCGCCGCCGGCCCCTCGCCGGAATGGCAGGCGCTGGTGGACGCCCTGCCGATTGCGCTCTGCACACTCGATGCCAGAGGGCGGATTCGCGGGGTGAATCGCGCCTTCACCGCCCTGATGGAGACGCCCGCGGACCGCCTCGACGGACAGCCATGGCTCGTGGTGGTCCCGCCCGGATGGGCCGCCGCGGTCCAGGGCGCGATCGAGGATTCCACCAGTGACGAGGAACACATCGCCCAGGCCGGTGAGCGCGCCTTCCGCGTCCGCGCCTTCGACGTGCCCGGCGCGGAGCCGGGAGGCAGGGTGCTCCTGTTCGAGGATCAGACCCGCCAGCGCCGGCTGCAGAGCCAGCTCATCCAGTCCGAGAAGATGTCCGCCATCGGCCAGCTCATCGCTGGCGTGGCCCACGACCTCAACAACCCGCTTGCCTCAGTGGTCGGCTTCGCCGACTTTCTGGCCGATTCGCCCGACATTCCTCCCCGGCTCCGGGAGCCGGTGAACGTCGTCCGCCAGGAGGCGGAGCGCGCCGCCGGCATCGTGCGCAACCTGCTGGGATTCGCCCGCAAGCAGGAGCGCCGGCGCAGGCCGGTCGACCTCCATCACGCGCTCCAGGCCGCCCTGGGGCTGCTGCGCAACGAGTTCCTGGCGACCAGGGTCGAGGCGGATGTCGCACTCGATCCCGACCTCCCTCCGATCCAGGCCAATCCCACGGAGCTGCAGCAGGTGTTCGTGAACCTGCTCACCAATGCCGCCCAGGCCATCGCCGGATCCGGGCGACCCGGCCGCGTGTCCGTGCGGGCGCGCTCCGGCGGGGGCCGGGTGTTCATCGAGGTCGAGGATGACGGCCCCGGGATCGCGCCGGGTCAGCTCGAGCAGGTGTTCGAGCCCTTCTTCACCACCAAGCCGGAAGGTGGCGGGACCGGCCTCGGGCTGTCCATCGCGAGCGGCATCGTCAAGGAGCTTGGGGGCCGCCTCGGGGTCCGCCAGGCGAGCAGCGGCGGTGCCTGCTTCGAGATCGAGCTCCCCGCGGGCGAAGGATCGACATTCGCGACCCCGGTGGCAACGCCACTGGAGCCGGTGCGCCCCCTCCGTGTCCTGGTCGTGGACGACGAGCCCCACGTGCTCCACTTCATGCACGCGACGCTGCAGGCCTGGGGTCACGCGGTCGAGACCGCTGGCGACGGAACCGAGGCGCTCCATCGCGCCGCGCGCGGGGAACTGGACCTCGTCATCTCGGATCTGCGCATGCCCACGCTCGGCGGCCGGGAGTTCTACGAGGCCCTCCGGGAGCGGGCGCCCGAGATGGCGGCCCGCCTCGTCTTCAGCACCGGCGACACGGTGCGGGACGACACGCTGGCCTTCCTCGAACGGCTCGGCCGTCCCTGGTTGCACAAGCCCTTCCGGCTGGCCGAGCTTCGCGACCTGCTCTGGCGCGCCGATCGCGGCCGCGCCGCGTGACGGTCCGCGTCCTCCACGTCGCCTCCGGCCGGGAATGGCGCGGCGGCCAGAACCAGACGCTCCTGCTCGCCCGGGAGCTGGCCGCCCTCGGTGTGGCACAGGCCTGCATCACGAGTGGCGGCAGTGAACTCGCCCGCCGCCTCGCTCGGATCGGCGTCCGGGTCCGCGAGGCGACCTGGCGGCTGTCGCTCGACCCCCGCGTACTGCGCACGATCCGCAGGGAGCTTCCCGGCGCCGACCTCGTGCACGCGCATGATGCGCACGCACTGCGCCTGGCCGGCTGGGCGGTCCGGAGCCGGCGCCCCATCGTGGCATCCCGGCGGGTTGCAATTCCGCTGCGGAGGCCGGGCTGGTGGGGCCGGGCCGCGAAGGTGGTGGCGGTCAGCGAGGCCGTGCGGGCGCAGCTCCTCGTCGACGGGCTTTCACCCGGCCGCGTGGTGACGATCCCGTCCGCAGTGGACGCCGACGCCGTGCGTGCTGCCGCGCTGCCCGGGGCGCGCCAGCGGTACGCACTTCCACTCCAGGCGCCCATCGTCGTCACCCCGGCCGCCCTCACGGAGGAGAAGGGCCATGCGACCGCGGTCGAGGCCGCAAGGATCCTCTCCGCCGACCTGCCGGCCCTCACCTGGGTGATGGCGGGTGACGGGGCTGCCCGCACCGCACTCGAGGCGAGAATCGCGGCGCTCGGGCTCACATCCAGGGTGCGGCTGCTCGGCCAGGTGGACGACGTCCCGTCGCTGCTTCGCGAGGCCACCGTCGCGGTGCTCCCGTCCCTGAGCGAGGGCCTCGG
>JBOHSQ010000248.1:0-6411 GCA_050733295.1 Gemmatimonadales bacterium | reverse complement strand
CTCCTCGCTGATGCGCGGCGCCGCTCCCGTCCCGCCCACCTCCAGCACCACGTCATACCGGAAGCGCGTCAACTCGTTCTCCGACCGTCCCCGCTTGACCTGCACCTCCACCGCCGTCACCCCTGCGATTCGCGTCGCCAATTCCGCAAACAGCTCCGCCGTCACCACCAGCTCCGGCTCCTGCCGCAGCCGTCGTCCCACCCACTCCCGCACCTCCTCCCGCTGCGTTCCCGCCGCCGCCCGCGCCACTTCCACCGACGCGTGGAACGCCTCCCACAATTCCAGGCTCCGCACATCCCCCACAAACACGTGCCCCCCCGGCCGCACCGCCCCCACCGCTCCCCGCAGCACCCGCTCCAGGTAGGCCGCCCCCGGGAAGTACTGCACCACCGAGTTCAGCACCACCACGTCAAACTCGCCCGCCTCGACCCCCGCGAATTCGTCGGCCGCCGCCTGCCCCACCGTCACCTGGGGCAGCGCGGGCAGCTGCCCCTTGACGTAGTCGACCGCCGCCCTCGACACGTCCGTCGCGCAATACCGTCGGCACCCCGGCGCCAGCGAGAACAGCAGGAGCCCCGTCCCGCAGCCAATCTCCAGCACCCGCTCCGGCCCCAGCGCCCGGATCCGCGTCACCGTCGCTTCCACCTGTTCCCGCATCTCTGCCGCCGGCAACGGCTTGCCCGTGTAACTGCTGTCCCAGCCGATGGTGTTGAAGCGCGGATCCGCCTCCGGCGACGGCTGCCCATACAGCTCGTCGTAGATCTCGCGCCACCGCGCCACCTGTCGTGCATTCCAACTCGCGATCCGGGGGCGCTTGGTGATCTCGCCCTCTGGAAACAGCCTCTCGTAGAACGCACTGGCTCGAAACGATCGACGGCGATACGAGGATGTGTGCTCGAACTCCACCGTGCCGCCCGCCCTCCGGACGAGCGTCCCCTTGATTCGGTAATCCGGGATCAGCGCGCTGTCGCGCAGGACACATGAGCACTCCGCCTCGATGACATCGCCTTCGGACACGGTGACGCCGGGATAGAACACGGGCAAGAAGACCGGTAGCCAGTTGTACCGCCCGTTCAGGCTGTCGATCAGTTCGTCGTCGCACGTGTACAGGTTCAGCCACAACAGGAAGCCGTCGAGCCGTCCGCCCCTGCTGATGTGAAGCCGGACGCGACCCTCATACTCGGGCGGGACGTGACCGGTGAAATCCAGATCCTCGAACAGGGCCGAATCCGACACGAGGTTCGCCGCCGGAAAGTTCTTGACGCAGACCCGAACGTCGAAGGGGTAGCCGACGGCCTTGAAGATCTCCTCCGTGTAATGACCCCCCAGTTCGCTGAAGGCCGGCTCGTCGGCGAGGCCCTCGGGCAGGCGCGCGGCCGCAATTCTCGTCGCGCATCGCCGCGGAATCATCACGCCGTCGTCCTTGAGGAACCTCCTGGCGTCGTTGAGAATCACCGCCGCCCCTTCCGAGGAACCGATCATGCCAATCAGCTCCGACACGCAGACGTCCACCTTCTCGGGCAGCTCGACGGTCATCGAGTCGCCGTGGATCATCGTGATGCGGTCACTCAGGGCCAGGGTCGCGATCAGGTCCCTGGCGCGAGCGAACGCGGCGTCCAGCGACTCGATGGCATAGACGCGCCTCGCTCCGGCCTCCACGCAGAGGCGCGCCAGGATTGCGTCGCCACCCGTCCCGATATCGACCACCGTCCTGTCCCTGACGAGCCGGTTGACCGCCACCCGATAGGAGCGGTTGCGCAACTCGTCGTGTGTCATCGCGTAGTACATCAGCTCGTCGTACAGCGCGTATTCGCCGATCGACGGCCAGAGTTCCGGCTGGTCGCGGCCGGGCACGACGTACGCCACCAGGCGCGAACGTCCCGAGTCGTCCTCCCGCGCGAGGACCGCGCACGACTGCACCGCCGGGTTGCGCAGGAGAGTCGTCTCGACCTCGCCCAGCTCGACGCGGAAGCCGCGGAGCTTCACCTGCTGGTCGACCCGCCCCAGGAAGCAGAGGCTGCCGTCCTCTCGATAGCGAACGATGTCCCCCGTCCGGTACAGGCGCGTTCCACGGTTCTCAGGGAGTGGGCTCCGCACGAACCGTTCTGCGGTGAGCTCGGGCAGGCCGAGGTAGCCACGGGCCAACCCTTCGCCTCCGACGTAGAGCTCGCCCGGAACTCCGACGGGCACCGGATTCAGCGACGGGTCCAGCACATAGACCTGCGTGTTCGACACTGGCTTGCCGATGGGGACAGCCCATTTCGGGTCTCCTGGTCGACACGTGTGATAGGTGGCGGTGATGGTCGCCTCAGTCGGGCCGTACATGTTGTTGAGTTCACCGCCGACGCGCTCGAAGAACTGATCCCGCAGGTCGACCGGCAGCACCTCGCCGCCGCAGGTGACGCGCCGGAGACACGGTGCCGCCCGGAATCCCGGCTCGTCGAGCAGGGCCCGCAGAAGGGACGGGACCAGATCGATGACCGTCACCTTCTCCTCGGCGATGAGCGTCGCCAGGTAACTGACATCCACGTGGCGCCCGGGCTCCATGAGGATCAGGCGTGCACCCGCCATCAGCGTCCCGAAGATCTCCAGCACGGAGACATCGAAACTCAACGAATACTTCTGCGGAACCCGGTCGGACTCCAAGAGGGGGAAGGCGTCCTGCATCCACAGGAGCTGATTGCAGACGGCCCGATGCTCCACCATGACGCCCTTGGGCCGGCCCGTCGAACCGGAGGTGTAGATCACGTATGCCAGGTTCTGCGCTGACGCACCGCCCTCGGGACGAGTGGCCTCTGCCCCCGCGATGGCGGGCGCATCGACGTCCATCCCGATCCGGCGGGCGGAGCCCACATCCACGCCGTCGAGCGAGCCATCGTACCCGAGCACCACCGCAGCCTTCGAATCCCGCAGCATCAAGGCCAGTCGTTCCCTCGGATAGTCCGGATCGAGCGGAACGAACGCGCCGCCAGCCTTGAGCACGCCGAGCAAGGCCACCACGAGGTCGGGTGAGCGTTCGATCGAGACCGCGACCAGGGTCTCCGTCCCGACGCCGTGCGCTCTGAGGTACCGCGCCAGCCGGTTCGCTCGCGCTTCGAGTTCCGAGTACGTCAGGTGTTCGTCGCGGAACACGACCGCCGTGGCATCCGGCGTACGATCGGCCTGAGCCTCGAACAGTGCGTGCAGTCGTGCACCCACGGAACGCTCCGCCCGTGTCTGGTTCCACTCGACGACGATCCGACGGCGTTCGTCGTCCTCGAGCAGGGGCAGCTCGGAGATCCGCCGGTCCGGGCTTGTCGCTGCCCCCCGCAGCACCATTTCCAAATGCGCGATCATCCACGTGATCGTCGCCGGGTCGAACAGCTCCGCGCTGTACTCGGTCCGTATCACCAGGCCGTCCGGGCTTTCCAGCACATCGATCGCGATGTCGATGGCCGCAGTCCCCTTCTCGATCTCGACCTGCGCTCCCCCCCTCGGTGATTCGGCAAGACTGAAATACTGCAGCGACACCTGGTAGAGCGGGTTCAGCCACATGTTCCGCTCCGGCTCCAGCACCTCGACGAGCTTTTCGAACGGGACGTCCTCGTTCGCATAGGCGGCGAGAGCCGTTTCTCTCACCCGCTGCAACAGCTCGAGGAAGGTCGGGTCGCCGGACACATCGGTCCGCAGCACCACCGAGTTCACGAAGAACCCGATCAAGCCCTCGACATCCAGATGGTTGCGGTTGGCGATGGGCCCACCCACCACGATGTCGGTCTGCCCGGTGTAGCGGTGCAGCAGCGCCTGGAGGCCGGCCAGCAGCACCATGAACAGCGTGACGTTCTCGCGCTGGCTGAGACCTTTCAGCGATGCGAGCAGATCGGCCGGCATCGTCCGGTACTGGCGTGCGCCCGCGAATTCGCGCATCGCCTCCCGCGGCCTGTCCACCGGCAATTGCAGCACCGGCAAGTCGGCAAGCTGTCTCTTCCAGTAAGCGAGCTGCTTTTCGAGAGTGCCTCCTTCCAGGTAGCCGCGTTGCCAGAGGGCGAAATCCGCGTACTGAATCGGCAGCTCGGCCAACACGGGAGCGCGCCCCGCGCAGAGGGCCCCGTACAGCTCTTTCAGCTCGTCGAAGAAGATGTTCATCGACCAGCCGTCGGAGACGATATGGTGCATCGTGAGCAGGAAGACATGGTCGTGGTCGCCGAGGCGGAGGAGCGTGGTCCGGACCAGCGGCCCGACCGCGAGATCGAACGGCTTCCGCGCCTCCTCGGTCGCCAGCCGCAGCGCCTCGCCCTCCCGTTCCAGCGGCGGAAGATCCCGCAGATCGATGACGGGGAGCGGCAGACGCAGGCTCGGAGCAATCACCTGGGCCGCCCGGCCTCCCCTAGAGGGGAACGTGGTCCGCAGCGCTTCATGCCGCCCGACGATCTCGTTCAGGCTCCGCTCCAGAACGTCGGGGAAGAGGGCGACCTGCAGCCGAACGGCCGCCGCGCAGTTGTAGAACGCGTGGCCCGGCACCAGGTGGTCCAGAAACCACAGTCGCTGCTGCGCGTATGACAGCGGATAGGACGCGGCGGGAACTCGCCGTGGAATTCGCTCGCGCTCGAACGCCCCCAGCCCGCCGGCCCGGAGCACGGCCTCCATCAACCGGCGCTTCTTGGGGGAGAAGTCGAAGGTCCGCTTCGACGGCGGACTCATTGGCTCGCTGGCCTCGAGGCGTTCGCGGCGATTCGCAGCCTCGTGTCGACCTCGTCCTCGGAAAGCTCGCTCAGATCCAGCACGACCTGTGCGGTTCTCTCGACGCGCGATCGCGAATCCGGGTCCTCGAGCATCCGCGCGGCCAGCCCCGCGACGGTGTGGGTCTCGAACAACGTTCGCAGCGGCACCTCGGCCTGAAGCGTCTCGGCGATGCGCGAGACGATCTGCATCGCCAGCAGCGAATGCCCGCCCAGCTCGAAGAAATTGTCGTGGATGCCGACGCGCTCGACGCCGAGCACCTGCGCCCAGATGCCGGCCAGCGCCTGCTCCACCGGATGGCTCGGCGCCACGTACGCCTCGTCGGGGGTGAGCCGCTCGCCCGGCCCCGCCAGCGCCGTGCGATCCACTTTCCCGTTCGGCGTCAGCGGTAACGCCTCCCGCAGCACGAACGCCGCCGGCACCATGTAGTCCGGCAGCTGGCTGTCCAGGTATCGCCGCAACTCGGCGATGGCCACCTCCCCGGGCCCCGGCACCACATACGCCACCAGCCGCCTCGTCCCCGGCGCGTCTTCCCGCGCCACCACCACCGCTTCCGCCACCCCGGGGTGCGTGCGCAGCACCGCTTCGATCTCCCCCACCTCGACGCGAAACCCCCGAATCTTCACCTGGTCGTCCACCCGCCCCAGAAACTCCAGCGCCCCATCCCCCCGCCGCCGCCCGCGGTCGCCCGTCCGGTACAGCCGCCCCCCCCGCCGCCCGCCGAACGGATCCCGCACGAACTTCTCCGCCGTCAGCTCCGGCCGGTTGAGATAGCCCCGCGCCAGCCCATCGCCCCCGATGTAGATCTCCCCCGCCACCCCCGCCGGCAGCGGATTCAGGTCCCGCCCCAGCACGTACAGCTGCGTGTTCGCCAGCGGCGTGCCGATCGGAATCGCCCCCCCACCCTCCGGCACCCCCTCGATGACATGCCAGCTCGCAAAGGTCGTGCTCTCGGTCGGACCGTACACGTGCACCAATCGCTGCGGCGGCCCCTGCCGCAAACACGCGGCAATCCACTTCGCATCGATGGCCGATCCTCCCACCAGCACCGCCCCCACCCCCGCAAACAGCCCGGGCCGCTCGCGCACGAGTTGGTTGAACAGGTCCGTGGTGACGAACAGCGTGCTGATGCCCTCGCTCCGCAGCGCCGCCGCGAACTCGTCCGGCGCCAGCGTCACCTCCCGGGCCAGCCCGGCCAGGCGGCCCCCGTTCAGCAGCGCCCCCCAAATCTCGAACGTCGCCGCGTCGAACGAGAAATTCGAGATTTGCGCCAGCGTGTCCGCCGGCCCCAGCCGGATGTAGTTCGTGTCCCGCACCGTTCGAATCACCGCCCGGTGCGAAATGGCCGCCCCTTTCGGCCGCCCCGTCGACCCCGACGTGTACATCACGTAGGCCAGGTCCTCCGCCCTCGTCGCCGTCGGTCGTTCGGCCGGCTCCTCCTCCCCCCCCGCCTCCTCCTCGTCCAGCGCCAGCGTCGGACCGCCCCTCGGCACCCTCCCCGCCAGACCGCGCGTGGTCACCACCGCCACCGCGCCCGAATCCTCCACCATGAACCGCACCCGCTCCTCCGGGTAGGCCGGGTCCAGCGGCACATAGGCCCCCCCCGCATTCAGAATCCCCAGCATCCCCGTCACCAGCTCGATCGGCCGGTCGACGCAGATCCCCACCACCGTCTCCGGCCCCACCCCCGCC